>JAJRVZ010000267.1 GCA_024277055.1 Calditrichota bacterium | reverse complement strand
GTACCAGCATTTCACCGCTTCCGACATTGCTGATAATTACGGCTGTGTCCAGAGTGGCCGTATCTTGGAGTGCGACACCGATCGAATCCGTTGAAAACACGGCAATCGGTTGTGTCAGCCACAGTTCGATTCCTGAAGTATCCCCTTCTATGGAAATAAACTTTGTAGCGCTTTCAACAAAAGAATCTTTAACGGCACTGAAAGAATAAGTGCCTGTCGCTTTTGAAAAAAGGAAGTTCCCATAGGCATCGGTGGTATCCACTCCCGATTCCAGCGGCGCACCGGTTAGCGGATCGTATGGACCCGCCCAGTAAACTTCACTGTTCGGAACACCGCTCGAATCGGCGGCATCGTAAACTTTCCCGCCGACCGAAAAAATACCCCCTTCAGTAACCCTTTTCAGAATCCAGTCGTCCGGGTCGATCTCAACCTGTAACGGTTCGAAGGATGTCGATAAACTAAACTGTTGATAATCAAGACTGTCCCATACGGTAAACAGGGTATCCTGCAGAGAACCTGCGACACGGATCTGCACCGGCATTTTATACGGTATTTCATTAGCCTGGTACAAATTAATCAGGATAGAATAATTTTTGTCAACCGCTCCGCCGCTTTGCCAGTTGTAAACATAAAACGGGCGGCCGGGCCGGTATATCCACTGTTCGAAAAACCAGTCCAGGTCCATCCCGGAAACAGACTCGCATACATCACGAAAATTTTCCGTGGTAGCGTTGGCATACGCCAATCCGGGATCGGAGAGATATGCCCTGATAGCATTATTGAAAACCGAATCGCCCAGGACACCACGCAGCATATGCAGCGTCCAGGAACCTTTGTCATAAACAGTGTTGCTGAAAAGTGCGGCATCGCTAAGCGAATCCTCTACAAATACACTGCCCTGAAAAAAGCCAGGATCCTGGGAGGCCATATAATCGCGATAAACTTGTGTTCCGCCGAGGTATTCCATCCAAAGTGCTTCGGAATACGATGCGAAACCTTCATTCAGCCAGATGTGCGACCAGCGTTTCATGGTGATACAATCCCCGAACCATTGGTGGGCCAGCTCATGGGCATTGATGTAATCAAATAAATGGTCGCCACGGATCAGCGGAGCGCCGTAAGACGTCATCGTCTGATGCTCCATGGCACCGCCCCAGGGGAATTCGGCCATACCGTATTTTTCCTGAACGAACGGATATTCACCGAATACATTGGCGAAAAAGGTTATCATATCCACGGTAACGTTAAAATCCTCCTGAGCAGCGACAAGATGTTCGGGATAAACATAAAAATCCACCGGCATCGAGTCCCCGCTTAGCGTATAATAGGTATCACTGAAATATTCGAAATTGGAAATCGCAAGCGAAACAAGATAGGTACTGATCGGATAACGGGTCTCCCAGGAATAGGTATCACGGGCGGGCCCGGCGGCGGTGACACTTTTAAGCAAACCGTTGGAAGCGACTACCAGGTTGTTCGGTACGGTTACGTTTATAAAAACGGAATCGGCTTTGTCAGCCGGATCATCTTTGCACGGCCACCACGCCGGAGAACCGTAGGGTTCGCTCAACGTCCATATAATCGGTGCGCCGGAGTGGGTATCCCAGCCCCACGTACCCAGTCCGCCGCCCTGCGGATTTCCGCTGTAATATATAGTGAAACTGAAAGATTCATTCTGGTTGACCGGATTTTGCAGGGTAATATCGACAAGGTCATTCTGGTGGATGAAACCGAGAGCGGCACCGCCTGCCGTAATCGAATCAATGATCATATTGCTGTACAGGTCGATTTCGGCATGATCAAGCCCGGTAGTGTTACTCACTGCAGAGATGGATACGGCTCCATTCAACAGTTCCGTATCCGGGTCCAGATCAATATTCAGTGTATAGGAAACCACATCGAAAAGTTTTTGATTCGGTGTCGGGGCCTTGTCCAGTATTCTTTTTTGCGCGGCAAAACGTGATGCTTCAAATTGCCGGATAAACGCCCCGTCAGGAGTCTGCGCCGACAGTACAGACCACAGGCCGGAAAAAAGAAGAATGAAAATAAAAAATCTTTTCATAAAGCCTCCCATATATGACTTATACGGATTGAAATTTAAAAATGGAGTTTCTCATCATTACGTATTTTTAATTAAAAGTTTCACGCAGCAAGTTTTAATACCGTCTTTATTCATTAATATTCAAATCCGGACAATAGTCTTTAATTGATTTATTTCCTTTTTTCCCAAAAGAATTGTAACTAGCATATCTTCTTGCGCAAATAGATCAGATTCTGTAATATTCTTTTTCCAACGATTCAAAGACAATAATGGAGGCTGAAATGAAACCGCACGCAAAGCGTATGGCCATTCTGGTAGGTGGAGGTCCTGCGCCCGGAATAAACAGCGTTATCGGAGCTGCAACCATCCGTGCCATTCTATCCGGTTACGAGGTAATCGGTATCCGGGATGGTTTCAAATGGATAATGAACGGAAACATCGATTACACAACCCCGCTCAGTATCGAACGGGTCAGCCGCATTCACTTCCGCGGGGGCTCGTATATCGGTATTGCGCGCGATAATCCCACGAAGAATCCACGCCATCTGGAAAACACCGTCACTTCCCTGTTGCGATTGAATGTCGATAAACTGGTAACCATCGGCGGTGATGATACGGCCTATTCCGCTTATCGTGTTCAACAGGTTGCGGAAGGCAGAATTCAGGTGGTGCATGTTCCGAAAACAATAGACAACGACCTCGACCTGCCCCATGGTATTTGTACCTTCGGATTTCAAACCGCCCGGCATCTGGGCGTTGATATTGTAAAAAATATAATGGTGGATGCCAAAACAACCTCGCGCTGGTATTTTGTGATTACCATGGGACGCAAGGCGGGGCATCTGGCCCTCGGTATCGGAAAATCCGCCGGCGCCACCCTGACGCTCATACCGGAAGAGTTCGGTGACGGTAAAATCAAATTAAAACATATCGTCGATATTCTGGTCGGTGCGATCATTAAACGACTCAGTTACGGCCGCAGTGACGGCGTTGCCATGCTGGCTGAAGGTCTGGTTGAACGACTCAGCGAGGAAGACCTGCATGCTCTGGTCGACGTTGAGCGTGACGAGCATGATAACATCCGCATTGCCGAAGTCAATTTCGGTGAAATATTGAAATACCATGTTCAGGCCAGGTTGAAAGAATTCGGGATTAAAACCACCATCATTTCGAAAAATATCGGATACGAACTGCGCTGCGCCGATCCTATTCCCTTTGATATGGAGTATTGTCGCGACCTCGGTTTTCTGGCGGCGAAATTTCTGCACGACGGCGGCAGCGGCGCTCTGGTTTCCATTCAGGACGGCCGGTTCGTGCCCATGTATTTTAAAGATATTCTGGACCCGAAAACCAAGCGTATGAAAATCAGAATGGTGGATACGGAAGCGGAGGCCTATTATATTGCAAACCGGTACATGATCCGCCTGCGCCAGGATGATTTTGAAGATGCGCACGAACTGGCGAAATATGCTGCCACGGCCGGCATTTCTCTGAAAGAATTTCGAGAACAGTTTTATTACCTCGTGGAAAAAACCCCGGAAGCCATCGCCGATTCCAATGGCGTCGCCTTGCAGGACGCTACTACAAAACAGGAGAACCTCGATAAAAAAGTCAGGAAAAGCAAGGCATGATTCAGTGGCCGCAGTCAATTTCCGACAGTGACGTTTCAATCGTTTTTTTGACGTCCGTTTAATACTTATTTTTACGTGTTATGAATTGTGCCGTAATATTAGCCGCCGGAAATTCACGCCGTATGGGGTGCACCAAGGCCCTGCTCGACATCAACGGCCGGACCTTCGTGGAACAAATAATCGACCGGCTCGATTCGAGTGGTTTCAGGCATCGGTATATCGTCTTGGGTGAAAATTATGATGAGGTTTCTCAAACGGTAAATCTTATGGACTGCAATATCATTCGTAATGAATATCCTGAGCGCGGACAATTATATTCACTGCAACTGGCGATATCAAATCTCTGGCTGGATCATGCCGGTATGATGGTCACCCTTGTCGACCATCCGCTCGTAACGATCGATACCTACCGGCAAATGAACCTGTATATACAGGCCAATCCGCATCAAATAATCGTACCGCGCTTTAGCAACCGGAAAGGACATCCCGTGTTCTTCCCGGAACGAGTCTTTCGCAAACTGATGTCTACCCCGCTGGCGGAAGGAGCGCGCACGGTCGTCAACGACCCGAAAGAAGAAGTTTTATACCTTGACGTTGAAGACGAAGGTATTCTGCAGGATATTGATACTCCCGAAAAATACGAGCAAATCATCGGCCCCATGAAAAAATAGGTTTTTATTTTTTAATGACAAAAACCTGAAAGGGCCACAAAGGCACTCCGATCCTTTTTGACAGTACCAGTTCATAACCTTCGGCCTGCAGTTCCGGTAAAACATTTACCGCCCGGCAGCCCATTGACAACGAGGGGATCTTCCAGACAACGTTTTCCACAACTTCCGCCGCAAGCCTGACAACCGGATTCGCGGGCTCTGTCGAATGAGCCGCTCCGAACATCCCGCCTTTTTTCAGAACTCTCAGCAGCTCTTTCACGCCCCGCAACGGCTCGTACAGGGGACATAAACTATAGGCGGACAAGACGCAATCAAAGGAATTGTCTGCATAGGGCAGATTCAACATATCCCCACTTTCGAATTTCATTCGCTCCGCCAGCCCAGCTTCCTGTGCCTTTTGCCGGGCAATTTTCAACATATCGGTACTCAGATCGAATAAAGTAACATGCCCGGTTTCTCCAGTTTTTTCCGCCGCAAGCAGAGCGGTGGATCCGGTGCCTCCGCCCGCATCCAAAACTTTATCACCGGCTTTCACGGTAGTATTTACCAGCAGGCGTCGTCCGCGCTGATCGCTGAATGCCGTCAACACTCCATGTTGCAGATCATAGTGTTGAGAAACACGTGAATATACATTTTTCAGTTTTTCAATGTCCAGAGCTGTTCGCATGATACATCCTGCAGGATTTTCCTAATATAAATAAAAAAATTATTGAATTGAAAAGAATTTTATACGCATATTTGGTATGAAAACTTATTTGAAAGGCAGCAGGGTTAATAAATTTCATGACGGACATCTTTCAAAAAATACTTGAACTGAAAAAAAGCGGCAAACCATCGGCGCTGGTTACGGTTATAAAAACCCGCGGATCAACTCCACGCAGCAGCGGCAGTAAAATGATCGTCGAGCCTGACGGTGACATTCACGGAACCATCGGCGGGTCCAGTGTTGAGGCACTGGTAATCGAAGAAGCCAGGGAAGTTATCGCATCAGGCAAAAGCCGGGTTGTTACCCACAACCTCAACGATGAACAACATGAAGACACCGGTATGGTCTGTGGCGGAATTATGGAGTTTTTCATCGAACCGCTGGTTACCGCACCCCATGTTTATATTTTTGGCGGTGGTCATGTGGCCCTGCCCCTGGCACGATTGCTGGCGCAAACCGGTTTCACCTATACACTGATTGATGACCGGGAAAAGTTCGCCCGTGCCGAACGCTTTCCGGCGGCACTCAACATTCACGTTGGTGATCCGGCGAAAATCGCCGAAGAACTGGAAACAGTACCCTCCGATTTTATCGCTATTGTAACCCGTTGTCATGATCACGATTATACGACCCTGAGGGCTGTGATCAAAAAGAAGTACCGGTATCTCGGCTTGATCGGCAGCCGCAACAAACGGCGTCAGATATTTGAGCGCCTGCGGAAAAACGACGGCATCCCGGACAAATTACTTGAAAAAGTACACGCCCCGATCGGGCTGGATATTGAGGCGGAAACCCCCGAGGAAATTGCCGTAAGTATCGTAGCCGAAATGATTGCCGTAAAAAACCGGCGGGCGGCACAAAAAAAGCTTTCCAAAAAAACGCAACAATAGTTATATTTTTCAGTATTCAATAGAAAATATTCGACGGAGCTCGAAATGACTTATTTCGATAAGAAACCCAATCTGTTCAGAATAATAGTTTTTTTTCTGTTCGCCTTTCTCTTTTTCGTAGGCCTTACCAATTTCGTCCGTTATGCTTCGTCACCGACAGATGAGAACCTTTTTACCAATATTCCTTCACGAATAATGGTAAATGTTCCGATACCCCTGCAAAATTCCGATACCGATCTGCTCGAACCGGGAGACCTGATTATCAAGGTTCAGGACAAATATGCGGACAGCCTCGACACGGTTTACCGGTTACTTTCGGAAGCGGGACCTGATGCCGAACTGGATATCAGTTTTTTCCGACCCCGTCTTGATAAAAAATTTTCCGGGTCCGTTCAGGCAGCCGATATCGATACCTCCATGCTGCAAATGATCCCGCCGTCGGTTTACATTATCAGTGTGGCGGAAGGCGGCGCTTCCGACCGGGCCGGTATGCTGCCCGGAGATCTGGTTTATCGCATTAACGGGAAAGATTTCGAATCCTCCGCGCAGGCCGACCGCATCATGCGCCAGGGCAGTCTTGATAAGCTGAACGATTATGATATTTACCGTGCCGCAAAAAAAATGACGCTGCATGTGAAACTGGCCCGTTTCGGTTTTGCATTCTCAATATTCAGTGCTTTTCTTTCAGGAATACTTTTCATGTTTATCGGTACCTGGCTCGGCATTATTCGTCCGCAGTTTATCGGGGCGCGTCAGATTGCACTTACGTTTATCTTTTTCGGATATGCCATTGCCATCATTTTCAACCGTCGTGATATTCATGCCGACTGGATCACCTCGGCCAGGGATATTCTGTTGATCCTGAGCATTTTTATCAGTATCGGCCTGTGGTTTAACAGCAATTTTTATTTCCCAAGAATTGAACACAAGTTGCTGGGAAGAAAATGGATCCGCCGGATACAATGGGGTCTTGTTGCACTATCAATACTGCTCACGATAATGTATGATAATTCAGGTTTTTTTGGTTCGCTAACAGCAATTGTTTTATTCAACCTGATAGTTAATTTCATCTACAGGAAAGAATTCTCCCTTGAAGGAAAACAGGTATCCCGCTCTTTGAAATGGACCGCACGCATCGTCGGGGTTCTGCTTATCGGCATGAGCATTTACAATTCTGTCAATCAGGGTGCGGGCATCTATTATTACTTCGGCCTGGTTCTGCTGATTCTTCCCGTTACTTATCTGTATACTATCGGCCGGTACCGGCTATTCGACCTTGATTTGCGTGTTCGGAGAAACATCCAGTACACAGCCCTTTCCTGGGGTTGGGGATTACTGATACTGCTGGCGCTTGTATATGGTCTGGAAGTGTTGCCAACAGTCGACCTGGGGTTACCCAATATCCGGTTTTCATCCACTTCCCTCGAAATAACCGATGAGGCCCTTAATATTCAGGAAAGAGTTATCCTCGAAAAATTCGTCCTGATGATTGTCGCTGTTTTTCTTACCTACCTGGCGTGGAAAATCAGAGGTTTCGGACAGCAATTGATTGATCGCAAATATTTCCGTTCGAAATTCGATCACCGTCGCGCGGCAACCGAACTGGCCGAAATGATGTCCACCAGGCTGAACATGGTCGATCTGGCCCGCGGTATCGCGGAAAAAATCACCGATCTTCTGCACCTTAAGCAAGTCGGTGTTTTATTTTTCAAGAAACAGGAAACCTGCTGTTGCCGTGAAGGGCACGGCTTCGACGGCAAGACATGGGACGAGTTCTGTGTAAAGGTGGATAAGGATGTAATGCGTTATCTTAATTCTATTGAAAAACGGGATCAGATTTATACCGACGATCTGCCGACGTCGCTGAATGAAGATTTCAGGAAACGAAATATCCGCATCATTATCCCGATCTACTATAAACAAAAAATTGTCGGAGCCCTGCTGATCGGGGAAAAGTTGTCGGAATCACCCTTCGACCAGGAGGATCTTTCCTTTCTATCTTCCGCCGCCAGACAAGCGTCGGTGGCAATAGAAAATGCGTTCCTTTATGAAGAATTGACAGAACAGGAACGCCTGAAACATGAACTGGATATTGCGCGACGCATCCAACTCTCATCCCTGCCCGAAAAGGCTCCGGAAATAGAGGGGTTGCAGGTCGCCGGGCAATCACGACCGGCACTGGAAGTCGGCGGCGATTATTACGATTATCTCAACGGCGCGGATAACGGGCTGACGGTTATTGTTGGTGACGTGAGCGGCAAAGGCACTTCGGCTGCATTGTATATGTCACGTATTCAGGGAATTATGCGTTCGCTGCACAGTTTTGAACTTAACCCGAGGGATCTGTTTATCCGGGCCAATATATTATTGAACCGCGATATTGCCCGACAGTCGTTCGTGACCGCACTGGGTGCACTGTTCGACACCAGAAAACAGAGTATACTCTTTGCACGCGCCGGACATCTGCCCATTTTCTATTTCGATGCTGTTGATAATTCCGTTAAACAAATTGCCCCGTCCGGTATCGGAATCGGCCTGGATAAACGCGAAATTTTTCAACAGCAGCTGGAAGAGATGGAATTTAAATACACAACAGGGGATGTGTTCCTGTTCGTAACCGACGGCGTTACCGAAGCCTTCAGCAGCGATGGCGACGAATTCGGCGAAGAGCGTGTCGCCGAACTGTTAAAAAACATGCATGATTCCAATGTACGGGAAATCCGTGATGCTATTTTTAATTCAGTGGAAGAATTCACAGGCGACAACGACCCGCACGATGACCAGACCGTGGTGGTGGTTAAGGCGGTGTAAAGGGTAATTTCATGTTCACGCTGAGAAACAAAAAAGGTGAATCCGCTGTCTGGTTTGTTTGTTTGTTTGTTTTTTCTTGGTCCACTGATTGTCCCGGCGCAAGAAAACAGCAACCCTGTTTCACCGCATAATAAATGGATTTCACTGAATACAGGTATTGTTTATCCCATAATTGCTCCGGCATTTTATGCTGATGCAAGTTTTGAGTACTCAACGCGTCATTCCATCTACACGGTACAGTATTTCGGATTGAATTCAATCGGCAACTCCGCTCCTGAGTCTGATTCTCATAAATGGAGAAATTTCGAAGGTTTTAACATTCAGTACGGGCTCATTCACCGGCTATCGTTATTCAAACTCTCCTGTTTGGCCGGACTGTCCCTTATGTTCGTTAAAGAAATGTATAATGCGGAAAAAGTTGATTTGTATTTGGGAGTGCCGCTTTCCGTTCAAATGGTCTTTACTCCGATCCCGTTAATCGGGATTGGTCTGAGAACCAATTTAAATCTGAATTCTCACAGGACGTTTCTTTCGACGTTGATAGGACTTTATTTCGGTAAAACCAGATAATATTCTGCGACAAATTAATGTAAACTGCAGTTGAGCGGCGTATTTTTTCTAGCGCAAAGGCAGGCTGGTCGTCTCTTTCGGGCTGGAAAGTACAATATTCGTAATGGTATTTTTAACCCCCGGCCAGGATTGAACGGTGGACAGCAGTTCCTCCAGAGCAGTGGTATTTCTTGTTCGTACTTTCAGCAGGTGAGAACCGGTCCCGGTGATGGCGTGGCATTCCAGTATTTCCGGAACGGCGGCGGCATGTTCAATTATGGATGGATAGTCTTTCGAGGATTCGGATACCAGGAAAATGAACGCCGAAACGGTCAATCCCAGTTTTTCAGGATTTAGTACGGCGGAATACTTTTTGATATAACCCGCTTCTTCCATTTTGCGTAACCGCTCGCTGACCGAGGGAATGGACAGGTTCACCTTTTCCGCCAGTTCATTGCGCTTGGTTCGTCCTCTTTCCTGCAATATCTCCAGAAGCTGAATATCAATTTCATCTAATTTTTCGGCATGCATATCGATTCCCTTTTCTTGAGTTCACCGTTGCAATGACAGGCAACGGCTTGCATTTTAGAATCAGAATACCTAAAGTTAGCAAATTTTTTAATGAAAAAAACAATAATATTTAAAATAATGAGGCTTGAATGGATTTAAAATTAAAAGATAAGGTCGCCCTGATAACCGGCGGCAGCAGGGGGATCGGTTTCGGTATTGCCGAAGCTTTCGCTGCCGAGGGCACGAAGGTGGTTATCTGCGCCCGCGGAGCGGATCAATTGCATACCGCCGCTCACAAACTTGCCGATAGCGGCGCTGAAGTTCTGGCGGTCAATGTTGACATAACCCAACCAAACGCTGCGGAGCAAATAACCGAATCGTGCCTGAAAAAATTCGGCCGTATCGATATTCTGGTGAACAATGCCGGCGGAAATCGTCGCAATCCCTTCATCGAAACCACCGATGACGACTGGGAAACAATCATGGACCTGAATTTCATGGCGCATACACGTATCAGCCGGGCGGTGGCAAAACAGATGAAAAGGCAGGGGTCGGGCTCAATAATCTTTATTTCCTCCGTTTTCGGCCGGGAAGCAGGCGGACCGGGACTGTCCATTTACAATTCAACAAAATCGGCAATAATCAGTCTTGCAAAAATTATGGCCGTCGAGCTCTCGGCCGACGGAATCCGAGTTAACAGTGTAGCGCCGGGTTCGATTCAGTTCCCCGGTGGCAGCTGGGATAAACGGGTAAAAAGTGATCCGGAAGGGATGAAAAAATTTGTTGCCGACAATATCCCGCTG
>JAJRVZ010000266.1 GCA_024277055.1 Calditrichota bacterium | reverse complement strand
TTGCCCTCGGCGATTATTTCGAATCCAGCGATGAAGTTTTCATTCAGAGCCGTGAGATTCGCGGAGCAAAATACCGGTACTCCGGACGTGATATATTTGGAGCACGCAGTTTCCTCGAATTTAATGCCATCGGCGGAATCGTGCAGAAAGCGCAGCAAATCGACAGCAGGCTGACCGATCTGTACAAACAGTATGAAACATCGGGGCAGTTCAGAAGATATATTGCCGGGGCCTGGCTTGCCGGCGGGAAGACCGGCCAATATGATTTGGGCCTGCGCTTTTTGTGGGGTCGGGACGAAGAGAAATCGATACCGACTTCAATCAACGATCCGCTGGGTAATCAATTGTTCGGGGGTAACTTGAATGCCTATTTCTGGGAGCGACGTATCCGGTTGTTCGGGGAATACTATTTCAGCAATCGGGATACGCTTTCTTTTGGCGACGCCAGGGATAATTCCTTTAAAGGGGGTTTTGATCTTCGTTACCGCCAGGCAAAATTGATTCTCATGTATCAGCGTATCGGTTTTAATTATTTTACCGTTGGATATCCTTTTCTCGAAATTGATAAACAGGGACTCAAGGGGCAGGCGGGTTATCTGTTTCCAAAAATTGTGGCCATCAACAGTGATTTCGAATATTACAGGAATAATCTTGATGACGACCCGGCGATTCCCACGGCGACGACACAGATAGCCAATGTATCGGCAACAACGTTTTTTAAAGGCTGGCCGGAATTCACCTTACGATACGGATTACGGGCGGATAACAGCAAAACGGTTTACGATTCCGAATTGCGTGCAACCAAAGTAAAAAAACTGACACAAAAATATGAGGGCGGTATTGGTTTTAATTTTGATCATACCCGTTTGTCGCTTTCCGGTATTTATCTGGAACTGGATGATAAAAGCCTGTTCGTAGCAGGGAGTCCTTTGGGCACAAAGCAATTGATTTTTTCGTTTAATTTTTTTACGCGGGCCGTCACCAATCTGTTTTTTTCCGGTGGAGCGGTTTACAGCACGCTGGATATGACCAATAATCAGAAAAATGTTAATGCCTATGCCTATGAAAGTATTCGCTGGGATATTATTCCACGGAAATTAAAACTGGAAAATACGTTAACACTAATTCGTAATAATGCGGAAAACGGCGGTACACAGGATATGCTCAGCGACTACCTGCAAATGGCCGGAGAAGTTTCGCTGGAGTATTTTTTCAGTAATGAATTGTCGTTAAAAATTATTGCCGGCATCGATGCCAAGGATTTTGATTATTCCACACCGGCGGCACTGCTGGTTATTTCCGATCCGAATTTCGGGCCGACTTATTTCAACGGAAATGAAACCTATAACGGGTTAATTGTCGGTGGTGAACTAAACTGGATTTTTTAATAAAAATTGTGCATTTCCGCTGTTAAACCGCTAAATTTCAAACCACTTTATGTTAAAAAAGAGAAACTGTAAATGAAATATACCCTGGACTATTACATGCTTGACAGGCTGTTGAGCGAAGAAGAAAAACTTGTCCGCAAAACGGCAAGGCAATTTGTTGAGGAACAATTCATGCCGCTGATACAGGAACACTATCGTTCCGGTACTTTTCCCATGCAGCTGGTGAAACAGCTGGGAACGCTCGGCTTTCTCGGCCCGACCCTTCCTGAAAAATACGGTTGCGCAGAAATGAATAATGTCGTTTACGGCCTTATCATGCAGGAACTGGAAGCCGGTGATTCCGGACTGCGATCTTTCGCATCGGTACAGGGGGCCCTGGTGATGTATCCCATATTTGCCTTCGGTTCCGAAGAGCAAAGGGAAAAATGGCTGCCACTTCTTGCTTCGGGAGAAAAGATCGGATGTTTCGGACTTACCGAGCCGGACCATGGTTCCGACCCGGGAAGCATGAAAACCTCTGCCCGGAAAACAGACAGCGGGTATGTGCTGAACGGCGGTAAAATGTGGATAACGAATGGAAGTATCGCGGATGTTGCGGTTGTGTGGGCCAAACTGGATGGAATTGTGAGGGGCTTCCTGGTCGAAAGAGGAACTCCGGGATTCGGCTCAAATACAATTGAAGGAAAATTTTCATTGCGTGCATCGGATACGGCGGAAATGGTTTTCGATGAATGCGAAATTCCGGCGGAAAATCTTTTACCCCAAAGCAAGGGACTGAAATCACCCTTGAGTTGCCTTACACAGGCACGCTATGGTATTGCGTGGGGTGTTGTCGGTGCGGCGCTGGCCTGTTATCACGAAGCACTGGAGTATTCGAAAACCAGGATACAGTTTCAAAAACCGATTGCCGCTTATCAAATAACACAACAGAAACTGGCGGAAATGGTTACCGAAATTACCAAATCGCAATTGCTGGTTTACCATCTTGCAAAACTAAAAGACGAAGGCATCCTGAAACACACGCAGGTTTCGCTGGCGAAAAGAAACAATGTGCACCAGGCCCTGAAAATTGCCCGGGTTGCACGCGGTATGCTGGGGGCTAACGGAATTTCAGACGAATATTCGGTAATGCGACATATGATGAATCTGGAATCGGTTTATACTTACGAGGGAACACACGACATTCACACACTGGTTATCGGAGAGGATGTAACGGGTATTTCCGCCTTTGCGTGAGTGAAAAACTATGGAAAATATTATCAATTTGAAAATTCTGGTCATGGGATCAGATCGTTCTGAAACCGGAAAAATTGCCGGGAAGCTCAGGGACACAGGTTTCAGGAATATTTCAATTTTTGAGACGGAAACAGCCAAAGAACAGGTGCGTAAACATTCAGTTGACCTGATATTTTATTGTGTCGAAAAAATTGATGACTTGGTGCTGCGGAACATAAAAGAAATCTCCAACCTGATTCTTGAAATTCCATTGGTGGTGGCCGGCAGTGAACTGGAACCGAAAAACATGCGGAAAGCCATCAAAGCCGGCGCCTACGATTTTCTTGTCCGGCCTTTCCATCTTGAAGCAATCCCTGTGGTTATTACCAGAAATATTGAACGTAAAAAATTGTTGCGGGAACAGCTGCGACAAAAACAATCGGAAGTATTGATGAAAGCCATCAATTCTCTGATTACCGCCATGGAGGCCAAAGACAAAAACACCTCCGGCCATTCCATGCGTGTGGTAAAATATGCGATAATGATGGGCGAACGCCTTGGTCTGTCCGAGGGGGAAATGTTCATTCTGCAGTTGTCCGCCACACTGCACGATATCGGTAAAATCGGTATGCCCGATAATATTTTGAAAAAGGCGTCTTCGTTACAGGAAATGGAATATGTGCTGGTAAAAGAACATCCGCTTACCGGCAGCCGCATTGTCGGTCGAATCGATGAGTTGAAAGAAGTGGCGGCCATTATCAAACATCACCATGAGCGGTTTGACGGCAGTGGTTATCCCGACGGTCTGAAAGGTGAAGTCATACCACTGATTTCCCGCATTCTGGCTATCGTTGACGCCTTCGAGGCGATTATCAGCGATCGTGTGTACAGAAAAGGACTTACACCGAAGGATGCGATCGACGAGTTGAAAAAACATTCCGGTACCCAGTTCGATCCCTATCTCCTGAAATTATTCGTGGAAGAAATTGAAAAGCAGGCCATCTTTACGGAAGTCGGGTCGGAAACCTGATCGATGACCTGCGGTTGTTCAATTATTGATTCAACGATAATTCCAATCTGCAGTAATATCGGCTCAGGGAAAAAATTTCGAAAATATCTTATCCGCATCAAGTCTGTAATGCAGCGCTTCCAGGTCCGTTTTTCCGGCAACTTTCAGAGCAATAATACCACCGACACTTTTACGCACCGGAACGGTCTGATCTTTAAAAACATTCACTTTCAAAGTTTTCATCATTTTACCGTCCAGTTCATAACGGTTGCCGTCGGTATCGGTTATATAGAAATTGGCGGCTTTAACGAATACGGGATTGCTGGTATTGTTTTCCACTTCGACGTCAAGCAGCAAAGTGCCTTTAAACCATTTTTGTTCAACAATGGCAATCGCCAGATCCTGACGGTAGTCCAGAACCCGTAGAGTCTTTTTCCGGGTTTTTGACAGCAATTTTTTACTTTCTTCACTAAAGGGATCGAAATAGCGGGCCTTTTTCAGATAGTATTCGGCGGAAAAGAATAGATCGTTGTTCTTTTCGCGAATGGCCTGTTTATAAAAACTACGACCTTTATCCAGCATTTTCTGAAAGTTTTCCGATTTTATTTTGTCCAGCATATCAATCGCCTGTTGATTGTCCGGATCCTGGTAAATGGCTTCTTCGAGTTGATCGATGGCCTGATTCAGAAATTCTTCTTTTTGAATATCATTTTCCGGTTTTGTGTTCAGATAAGCCCGGGCAAGAGATGCGAGTATTTCGGAATATTTCTTTTTAAATTCCGCAGCAGGTTCCGGTGGAATAAACTCAGCACCGCGTGAAAAATTTTTTGAAAATGATTTGATATTTTTCGTTTTTTGAAACAACTTCTGTCCATGGAGCATGTAAGAAACGGCGATCTTCTCATCGATACTTTTCCGGTCGGGATGCTGTTTTTTTGCCTCGCTGTAATGCACAATCGCACGGGAATAATCGCCTTTGTTAAATGCCTTTTCAGCTTCTTCGAGGGGATCGCTTCCGCATTGGACGAAAATCAGAGCAATGAACACGGTCAAACTCAGCTGCACGATTCGATTAAATTTAAACATGACGCCTCCAACAAATCGGGTCAAAAGATTAAAAGATGATTGGTAACATAAATTAAGAATTCTAAAATTAAATGCAATCAAAAATCGGATAGAAATTAAATGAAATTAATTATTTTGGGTTCCGGAACAATTTTAACACAGCACGCCCGAAATTGCTCCGGGTATCTAATCGATGACCGGCTGCTGTTTGATTGCGGACCGGGTATATGGAGGGCTCTTGGAATGGCTGCAACCGATCCGGCTGAAATCGATCATATCTGCCTCACCCATTTTCATGTCGATCATGTTTCCGATCTGCAGGCAATTTTGATGACACGCTGGCTGACCGGCCTGAAAAAGGTACCGCTTGCCATTGTCGGCCCGCAGAATTTACCCGAGTGGTTCGGATATTTGAAAAAATTACATGGCCCATGGATCGATGATCTGAATTTGAAACTGTATCCGGCAGACCGATCGATAAGAATCAATGACCGGCTTGAGATCGTTCCGGTGAACACGGAACATACGGAATACAGCCAGGGCTATCTGTTAAAATCAGACGGCGAGAGCAGCCTGTTTTA
The DNA here is from genome assembly GCA_024277055.1 of Calditrichota bacterium. GTDB lineage: Bacteria > Calditrichota > Calditrichia > JAJRVZ01 > JAJRVZ01 > JAJRVZ01. The sequence goes on along the minus strand of JAJRVZ010000266.1, from coordinate 3,247 downwards.
TTCCGGTGATATGGATTTTAACACCAAGCTTATCGATAAAGTACGGGGGACGACAGTCGGACTGCTGGAGGCCTCCAACACGGAAGAAACAAAAATAGAGGGACACCTGACGCCGCGTCTGGCCGGCAGATTTGCACAACGGGCCGGATTTCAAAAATTGATCCTGATCCATCAATATCCGGAAGTTCTTGAAATTGATGCCGTTGAAGAAGCAGCCGCTGAATTTGAAGGAACGATCATAACGGCAGAGGACGGCATGACGATAGAAATCTGAAATGACCGATTTTCTAAAACAAAACCCGTTATTACGGGTCGTTTTATTGTTTGCGGCAGGTATATATCTGGCGCAGCATATTACCGGCAGCACCCGCTTTTACTTTTTTCTTGCTGTTATTTTAATTTTGTCATTTATCCTGTCTGTTTTTTCGTCCTTAAAGATTCGCCGGTATAGTTTCTTTCTTCTTCTCATCCTGAGCGGTTTTTTTCGGCTGGCACTTGAAACATGCATTCTTCCCGGAAACCATATTTCCTTTCATCGCACGGCACAAATCGATTCGGTGGTCCTGCAGGTGGAATCGTTCGGCACAAACCGTTACGGTACGAAAAGAGGAATCGGTTCCATCCGGAAAATATATGAACATGGAATTGCACAGGCGGCAAGCGGCAAAATTCTATTCAGAGGTAAAGAATTGCCGGAATTAAAATACGGCGATATTGTACTGCTGTCCGGCAAAGTAAGTATACCTCCCGGACAGCGCAATCCCGGGCAGTTCGATTACCGCCGATATTTAGTCCGCCGGGGTATCCACCGGCAACTGGAAATTAGTGATACTTCATTGGTAAAAGTACTGTTCCGCAATAAAGGTAATCCGTTTCGGCGGTATATAATTACCCCGGTTCATGATTATATTGAAAGCACCCTGACGCAATACCTGACCGAACATGCGGGGGGAATTACCCGTGCGCTGATTCTTGGGGAAAAGCAGGGACTTGATCCGCAGGAGCTGAAGGCATTTCAGCGCAGCGGGGTCGTACATGTGCTGGCAATTTCAGGATTGCATGTCGGCTACATTATTCTATTTATTTATGTTATTTTCAAAGTTCTGCAGGTCGGTTTCAGAAAGCGAATAATCCTGATCATGCTGGTGTTGTTTGTGTATGTCGCTCTCGTCGATTTCCGGGCGCCGGTCATCCGGGCGTCACTCATGGCCGTTTTACTGATGGGTGCAAAAATATTTGAGCGTCGCTATCAGGTTTTTAATGTCCTTTCCGGTGCGGCACTGATCATTCTTTTGTTTGATCCCGCCGAACTGTTCAATCCCGGTTTTCAGTTTTCGTTTGCCGCAGTCGCTGCAATTGTAGGCGGTTATCCGCAATTGAAGAAGATCTTTCCCCTCGATAACATTATTATTAATCGTTTAAATTCAAGTAAACCGGTCAGATTCGTTTACAGGTACATCTGGCAACCACTGCTGGTCTCACTGGCAGCAGTGCTTGGGACGCTGCCGCTCAGTGTTTACTATTACGGTCTCATTCCGGTAGTTGCGGTTTTTGCCAACCTGATTATTATTCCGGCCATCGGTCTGGCTTTGTTGCTGAGCCTGGTAATACTTATCACCGCCGCCTTCAGTACAATAATTGCCGCCAATGTGGGAATTGCTGTAGATTGGCTGCTGAATTTCACGGTTTTTTCAACCGGGGAAATTTCCGCCGCCGGTTTCGGTATCCACGAGACCATGCGGGGCAATTTTTTACTGACAATGGTCTTGGTTTTTATTGCTGTTACTGTTTTCATGTTTGACAAACCGGCCTGGAGATGGCGCACTTTAATCCTGATGGTCGCCACTTCTTTTCTGTTCGCGGCCGATCTGCAAAAGCCGCCTGATTTTACCGAAGTTACATTTTTCGATGTCGGTCAGGGAGATGCCTGTTTCATTCGAACCTCCACAGGATACCGGCTGCTTGTCGATGCCGGTGGAAAAAACGACTATCTGAACGTGACGGAATTTCTTAAAAATCTCGGAGTGCTGCACTTGAACTACGCTGTTGCAAGTCATCCCCATGATGACCACATAGGCGGTATGGCGGAAGTACTTTCGAGGTTGCAGGTGGACACTCTGGTCACAACCGCCTGTAAATTTGATTCGAAAGTATATAACAATCTGATGGAAACTGCGGTTAAACGGAATACCTTTATACGAAGGGTGAAACGGGGAGACCGGTTGTTTGCCGGTCACGGAACGCGAATTTATATTCTGAATCCTGCAGAGGAATTTCTGAACCATGACAGCACCGCTGCCAATGACGTATCGATTGTTCTGAAAATCGAACAGGGTGAAAGCGGTTTGCTGTTGCCGGGTGACGCCGAACGGGCAGCGGAAAAAAGAATGAGTTCGTTCGGGGAGTTTCTCGAGAGTGAGATACTGAAAACGGCACATCACGGCAGCAATACGTCCACCGGACCTGAATTCCTGTCCTTTGTTTACCCCCGGATTGCGGTAATACCGGTGGCAGAAAGAAACCGCTTCGGTCATCCTTCCGCCGTGGTTCTGGAACGGTTAAAACAACTCGGAACAAAAATATATTTGACCTCTACGGAAGGGGCGGTGCGTTTCAGAATGTATGAAAACAGGATTGTAAAAACTGAATGGCGAACGGGCGCTCCATTATTTGCTTTTTAAACAGCTCAAATTTAATTTCATCAAATCTCGTTTTACAATCAGGAAATGAATTATATGGCAGATCTGCAGATTGAAAATGAATACTGGAAAAAGGGTTACCGTTATATCGCCGGGATCGATGAAGCCGGCCGCGGTCCTCTTGCCGGACCGGTAACCGCCTGTGCCCTGGTGTTTGAACCGCATTTCATCATCCCTGAAGTAAACGACTCGAAACAGCTGAGTGCGGATAAAAGGGAACGGCTGTATGCCATCATCCGTCGTGAGGCACTGGCCATCGGTTATGGATGGAGCACCGTTGAAGAAATCACCGATTTAAACATCCGTCAGGCAACTTTACTGGCCATGCAACGGGCCGTGGCAAACCTGGCCGTACGACCCGAACTGCTTCTGGTTGACGGTCTGGATGTACCGGACAGTTCGATGCAGGCAGTGGCCGTCGTTGATGGCGACAGTCGTTCTTTCACCATCGCCGCCGCATCAATCATGGCGAAAGTGGAACGGGACCGGTATATGCTGGAACTGCATGAAACGTTCCCGCAGTATCATTTTAATCGCAATAAGGGGTA
>JAJRVZ010000265.1 GCA_024277055.1 Calditrichota bacterium | reverse complement strand
GGAAATCGATCAGGTACTTCCGGTAATCGTACCAGACGGTGAGATTTCGAAGACAGCCGTGCAGGCCGATAAAATATATGCGCAACTGATTCGTGCCGGGTTTGAACGCGGCAGTATCATTATTGCTCTCGGAGGGGGAGTTGCCGGAGATCTGGGCGGGTTCATTGCCGCAACCTATCTGCGTGGTGTAAGACTGGTGCAGATACCTGCTTCACTGCTGGCACAGGTGGACAGCAGTATCGGCGGAAAAGTCGGGATCAATCATTCGCTGGGAAAAAATCTGATCGGCGCATTTTACCAGCCACAGTTCGTGCTTACCGATACTTCTTTACTGCAAACCCTGCCGGCGGATGAACTGGTTTGCGGATTGGGGGAAGTCGTAAAATACGGAATTCTCGGTGATGCCGGTTTTTTCGAATGGCTGGAAAATAATCTTCAGCTTTTGCTTCGGAAGGATGCAGCAGCTTTGGAAAATGTAGTAAGAATTTGTGCGGCGCAGAAAGCACGGATTGTCAGCGCGGATGAAACCGAGCAGGGGGTACGTGCTTTTCTGAACCTTGGGCACACCTTTGCCCATGGGCTGGAAACGGCTCTGGCGTACTCGGGTATCAAACACGGGCAGGCGGTACTGTTCGGGATAAAGGCGGCGACAATGCTGGCGAATCGGATGGAGATGCTGGCGGCGAAAGACAGAGATCGCATTGTACGGCTGGTCGATGGTTTTCAGCTGAAATTACCGACCGGCGCAGAATTGGAAGCTAAAAAGCTGTTCGATATTATGAAACGGGATAAAAAAGTGCGGCAGGGTGAAATACGATTCGTACTGCCGCAACGGATCGGGAAGGTTTCGATCCGAACGATAAATAATGAATCGCTGATTCTGGAAGCGATTGAATCCATGTGGCGTTGAGGTTCGATGCGGGTTACTTTTCTTGGAACCGGAACCTCACAGGGCGTGCCGGTCATCAATTGCGATTGCGGGGTATGCCGTTCCGATAACGAATACAACCGACGCATGCGTACGGCGGTGACCGTTAATACCGGAACCGATATACTGTTGATAGACACGCCGCCCGATTTGCGCACGCAATTGTTAAAGTGGCCTGTGCCGCGGATTGATGCCGTGTTGTACACTCACAGCCACGCCGACCATATCCTCGGTGTGGATGAAATCAGGCGATTCAATTACCTGCAGGAGCAACGAATGGATGTTTTCGCCGCAGGGGATACACTGGACAGGTTGCGCACGATTTTCGATTATGCCTTTTCCGAAGGGGAATTGAACTACGGTATTCCCAATCTGAAAGGCCATATTGTCGATTCGGAATTTACCGTTGGCCGTACAGTAATCGTGCCGGTGCCGCTGATGCATGGTAAACAGCAAATATTCGGGTTTCGTATCGGAGATTTTGCTTATTGTACCGATGTCTCGGCGATTCCGCAAAACAGCTGGAACCTGCTTGACGGTCTGGAGGTACTGGTTCTGGATGCCCTGCGCCTGCGGGAGCATCCGACGCATTTTTCCCTGCAACAGGCGATTGAGACCGCCGAACGAATCGGCGCAGGGAAAACCTGGTTTACGCACATGAGTCATGATATCGACCATGCAAAACACAGCAAACTGCTGCCGCGGAATATGGCGTTTGCATTTGACGGATTACAATTAGATTTGTAAAGGGAGGAACAGTGAAAATCCTCATCATGAACGGCCCGAATCTTAACATGCTGGGCAGGCGGGACCCGAAACATTACGGTTCACAAACCCTCGCGGAGATCTATGAAAAATTGAAAGCCCGTTTCGGCGGTATTGATCTGGAATTTTTCCAGAGCAACCACGAGGGGGGGCTGATCGATCGTCTGCACCAGGCAGACGGCAGTTTTGACGGTGTGGTACTGAATGCCGGCGCGTTGACGCACTATTCCATCGCCCTGCGCGATGCCATCGATTCGGTTGAGGTTCCGGTGGTGGAAGTACATCTGAGCAATATCGCCGCCCGCGAATCGTTTCGCAATCACTCGGTAATCGCGCCGGTCTGTCGTGGCAGCATCAGCGGGTTCGGAATGCAGAGTTATATGCTGGGCATTCAGGCAATTATCGATCTGACGGCCGACGGGGAGGCCTGAGCGGCAGTGCTCCAGCAAATAAAGAATCTGACGCGGCATTCCTTCATTTACACGGTCAGCACCTTCATTCAACGGGCGCAGGGACTGGTGATGCTGCCGGTGTATACGGACACCAGTTTCATAGCCACACGAAGTGCCTACGGTGATTATATTCTCGTTTACACTTTTATCGCTTTCATGAATGTGTTCTATCTTTACGGTATTGATGCCGCTTTTCTGCGTTATTTTTTTCTCGGGCGTCATTCTCAGAAAGATATTTATCGATCGGCGATTCAGGTACTTTTGAGCAGTGCCCTGTTGTCTTCGATTGTCGTTTTTCTGGCCGCCGAGCCGTTGGCCGATGTCATCTTTAATGCACCGGGTTATGCATTTTTCATCAAGATCGCGGCAGGTATACTGTTTTTCGATACTCTCTGCAATTTACCCTACTTGATTCTGCGCGCCGAAGAACGGTCGGTAACTTTTGCCGCCTTGCGCACCGGGCGATTTATTCTTGAATTGGCGCTCAACCTTTATTTTGTCGTTTACCTGAAAACAGGCGTGAAAGGAATTCTGTACGCGAATCTGACCGCCGCAATCATTAACCTGCTTGTGCTGATTCCATACCAGTGGCCTTATCTGCGCGGCCGGTTTAAAATGGCGGTAGTGCGCGACTTGCTGCATTTCGGGCTGCCGATGCTGCCCAACGGTCTGGCTTACCTGGTTGTTGAATTGTCCGACCGCTACCTGATGACCCATTTGCTGGATAAGGATACGGTTGGAGAGTACGGCGCCAATTACAAATTCGGCACGCTGATGCTGTTGCTGGTTACCGCATTTCGAACGGCCTGGCAGCCGTTCTTTTTGAAAATTGCCAAACAGGATGATGCTCGCAAAATCTATGCGCGCGTTATGACTTATTTCGTGCTCGGTGCTGCACTGGTCGTTGTTTCCGGCAGCCTCATGGTTGAATATGTCGCTGCCATTTCCTATGCACCGGGAAAAACACTGCTCGGAAGGGAGTACTGGCGTGGAATCATTATTATTCCGGTCATACTGTCTTCCTATCTTCTTTACGGCATGTATGTTAATTTGACGGTAGGGATCTATATCAAACAGTACAGTCGCTGGATGGCGCTGTTTACGGGGCTGGCGGCCGTTACCAATATCGCCAGCAACCTGTACCTGATGCCGGCCTATGGAATGATAGGCGCGGCCTGGGCCACGCTGGCGGCCTATGCCGTGATGATGCTGTCCATATTTATTTTTAACCAGCGAGTTTATCCGGTTCGGTATGAATATGGCAGGATCGGATTGATCCTCGGTTTTTCCGTATTTGCACTGTCAGTATATTATATTTACCAGCCCGATTTCCTTTTGCGGCTTGGAATAGTCCTGTTAATGATAATTCTTTTTACGAATCCCTGGTTTCTTAAAAAAGATGAGTGGCGTTATCTGCGCACCCTTTACCGTCGGGTAAGCGGTGGAGAAGAAACGTCATGAGTTACCGGCAGCAGCGCTGGCAAAAACGGCTGGCTCCGTTGCTGATCCCCCTGAGTTGGATCTATTCATCGGTTGTCCGGATACGAAACCTGATGTTTGCGGCGGGAATACTGAAGACGGAACACTTCGGTTTTCCTGTGATCAGCGTCGGTAATATCACCGCAGGCGGCAGCGGGAAAACTCCGTTCACCATGTGGTTGGCGCAGCAATTGCGGGTGGATTTTCCGAAACTTGTCATTGTAAGTCGTGGCTACGGCCGGGCGGGCAGGGGGGTGAAAATCGTTTCCGATGGAACATCGGTTTTGT
>JAJRVZ010000264.1 GCA_024277055.1 Calditrichota bacterium | reverse complement strand
GATCGCCCTGATTATTGGTACGCTGCTGTTTTTTTACAGTTCTCATCTTAAAAGAACCGTGATTTGGGGAAATTTTACTGTAAGCTTTGCCACGGCCGTAGCCTTTCTTTTCGGAGGAATGGCCGTCCACCGCGTCTAATATGCCGTTTACCCGGCACTGTTCTCTTTCTTTTTTCATTTCGGCCGGGAAATCATAAAGGATCTGCAGGATATAGAGGGAGATGCCGCGGGAGGTGCAAATACCTTTGCCGTTCGGTACGGCCGCAGGCCGTCTCTGATACTGGCCACAATCGTGTTTATTATTCTGGTACTTTTGACTATTGTGCCTTATATTTCAGGGGTGTACGATATAATCTATCTGATTATCGTCGTCGCAGGTGTTCATTTGGTGCTGATGGCCGTAATGATCCGCTGCTGGAAGGACCCACGGCCCGTAACCCTTGGTAAAATGAGTAATATATTAAAAGCGGATATGCTGATCGGGTTGCTGGCAATTTATGCCGGCTCCTGATATGGAAAGGTACAATGATAAGTCTGTTAAAAAATATAGATCAGTTTGATGTTGTTCTGGCCTCTCAGTCCCCGAGAAGGTTTGAGTTGCTCAGCCGGATCGGTCTCGAGTTCACCGTAAAACCAAGTCATGTAAAGGAAGAATACAGCACCCGGTTGTCGCCGGGAGATTATGTACTTAAAAATGCAATGGCAAAAGGTTGGGAAATAGCACAACAGAAACCTGAAGCGCTGGTTATTTCAGCAGACACCATCGTAGTTTACGGTGATAAGGTTCTTGAAAAACCAACGGATGAATTTCATGCCATGGAAATTTTAAAAATTCTGAACGGACGAACACATGAAGTTCTAACCGGTTTCGGGATTACCTTTCTTGCAAGAGAAAAAAGAGTTTTTAACGTCGAAAGTACCAAAGTTACTTTCAGAAAACTTTCCGAGCACGAATTGAGTGCATATATTGATTCAGGCGAGCCGTTTGATAAAGCCGGAGGATATGGCGCCCAGGGGCTGGGAAGTCTGTTGATTGAAAAAATTGAAGGCTGTTATTTCAACGTTGTCGGTTTCCCGCTGGCCCGTTTTTTTACGATGTTGGATACTTTCTTAAGAGAGTTGTAATCAAACAGAACGGTATTATTCCAAAATGAAAAAAAACTACACAATACGAATTCTTGTAATTGATGACGATCCGCAGCAAATTCAGCTTTATAAATTATATCTGAATGAAGACAGGTATACGCTGGTTACCGCCAGGAGCGGCCGGCAGGCTGTACAGATATTGAATGAATCGGAATTTGATATTATTCTGATTGATATGCAGATGCCCGGGATGGACGGCCCCGAACTTTTAAGCAAGATAAAGAAAGAATTCAAGCTCTCCACTATGGTTATTATGGCCACGGCACACGGTGCCAGCGATGAAACGATGAAAACACTGGAACAGGGTGCCTACGATATTTTACAGAAACCATTCAGTTCAAACCGATTGAAACTGACCATCCGCAATGCGTATCATTTTAAACAATTATGGGACAATTATACCCGGCTCAGAAAGGTGTACGAGCAGGCTTGATGAGAATTACACCGAATTCCGGATTAATCGGAGTATTATCAGATACGGAACCGGTCTCGATTTTTTCGGGGTTTCCGGTTGCTGATGTTCTTTTTCGGGGCGAACAATGGAAATAGTAATCAGCCTGCTGGGACTTGTATTTTCTTTCTTTTTTGCCGGGTCTGAAACCGCCTATATTTCAAGTAACCGCCTGCGGTTTGCCCTGCACCTCCGGAATCGCGTGCCTGCCGCTGTCGCCGGGGAAAAATATTTCAGCAATCCCGATTTGTTTCTGTCAACTACTTTGGTCGGAAACAATATATCCAATGTACTGGCCACTTCCTATGCCACGGTGCTGCTGGTTGGGTATATGAGCGATACCGCCGCATGGGCGATCATTACCTTTACGTTGCTGACCTTCGGCGAAATCGTACCGAAAGTTTTATTCAGAAGTTTCGCGGATAAACTGATTTTGAAATTAATATATCCGATCAGAACCATTCATTTTCTGTTAAACCCGATTATTTTCATTGCCAATACGCTCAGTAATTTTGTTTTACGGATATTTAATCTGCGCAAAGAATCGATGCGCAAATTGTTTTCCAAACATGATGTAGAGGTACTGTTAATGGAAGCCCGGGAATCCGGAACCGTTGATGAAGATGAGCATCGCATTATCCGCCGTGTTCTGGCTCTTCCCGAAACTTTCGTACGGGAAGCAATGATACCCCGTACAATGATTCATGCCCTGCCGCAGACCGCCGGCCTCACCCAGGTCCGGAATCTTATTGCGAAAACAGGCGTGAGTAAAGTACCCATTTACAGAAAAAACATTGATCATATCATCGGTATTGTTTTTATTTTCGATCTTTTTAATAATCCGGCAAGGTTGAAAGAGGTTATCAAACCGGTCATGTTTGTTCCGGAGAATAAGAAATGTGATCAACTTCTGAAAGAATTCAAGGAAACAAATACAACGGTTGCCATAGTTCTGGATGAATACGGAGGAACGGCCGGATTGGTAACCGTCAGCGATCTTGCAGAAGAATTATTCGGTGAACTTGAAGAACAGACGGAAGGAATTTCGTCAATACGGATGCTGAATAAAACCAGCTGGGCGGTCGACGCTTCAACCTCGATGGATGTGGTCAATGAACAACTTGGGCTGAACATTCCCGATGGTCCTTATGAAACACTGGCCGGATTTATCCTGTACCGGATGGGGCACATTCCGAGGGCGGGAGAAAAAATGGTTTTACAGGGATTCAGAATACTAATTACAAAAGCCACGGCAAACCGGGTTGAGGAAGTACGCATTATTCGCATTCCGGTATAATATATTGCTTCCATGAATTAGATATGAGATGGTTTTTTTACTATATTTGGCAAATTTTTTAATCACCAACCGGGCTGAACATATTCGGAGTATAAAATGAGAAAGCAAAAGGGCATTAAAGTAGCCTTTCAGGGTGAAAGGGGAGCCTACAGTGAAAAAGCGATCACTCAGTTTTTTTTACATGAAGTCGAGAGTGTACCGCAACGAACTTTTTACGGCGTTACCGAAAGTGTTCGCAAGGGTGAAACGGATTTCGGTATTTTGCCGATAGAAAATACTATCGTCGGCAGTATCGCCCATACTTATGATCTTCTGCTTGAAACCCGTCTGAATATAGTTGGTGAGATGACGATGCACATTTCACACTGCTTTCTGGCTGCAAAAAAAATCGGTTTTAAAAATATCAAACTGATCTATTCACATCCTGCGGCGCTTTCTCAGTGTGAGGTTTTTTTACGTCAATTTGCAGATGTTGAAGTAATTCCTACCTACGATACCGCCGGCAGTGCCCGAATGATCGCTGAGAAAAAACTGAACGATACCGCCGCTATTGCTTCCGAAGACGCCGCTCGTGTCTATGGACTGGAGATTCTGAAAAAAGGGATTGAGGATTATCCCAATAACCAGACACGTTTTGTGCTCATAAGCCGTAAACCCTGGCAGAGTGAAGACAATTTGCATATCCCCTGTAAAACCTCGGCGGTTTTTGATACGCTTGATCAGCCGGGTATGCTTTATCAGGCGCTCGGTATTTTCGATGCCCACGGCATTAACCTGACCTCACTCGAATCGCGTCCGCATAAAAGTGAACCATGGAAATACCACTTTTTCGTGGATATGGAAGGTCATCAGAGCGAGGAGAAGATTGTCAATGCCCTGGATGAAATCAAGCATCTCACAGGATTCGTGTATATTTTCGGTTCCTATCGTCGCTGGCTTGCCGATGAAATTGAAGAATTGCCGGCCATTCGTTCAAACGGAAAAAAAATCAATCCCAACGCACCGCTTTACAGCAGGGACCGCCATCCCGATGACACGATAGTAGAAGTCGGGGATCACAAAGTCGGGGCTGAAAACTTTATTGTCATAGCCGGACCGTGCAGTGTTGAAGGGCGGATGCAACTGATCGAATCCGCTAAAATTGTACATGAACAGGGTGCACAATTACTGCGCGGAGGCGCATTCAAACCCCGGACGAGTCCTTACAGTTTCCAGGGACTCGGCGAGGAGGGATTAAAACTGCTGGTTGAAGCCCGCGAAATGTTTAATTTACCGGTAGTTACCGAAGTGGTTTCCGTTGAAGATGTGGCACTGGTAAGCAGGTATGCCGATGTTCTGCAGATAGGTGCCCGTAATATGCAGAAT
>JAJRVZ010000263.1 GCA_024277055.1 Calditrichota bacterium | reverse complement strand
GCGCAGGGCATTGGCGCCGTGAATGATCACTGCCCTTTCATTCGTTTCAGCAAGATCATTGATGATTCCTTTCGTATTTACATGTTCACCGCCGCCTATTTTTATCAGTAGCATGCCAGTTCTCCGTTGCTGTTGTTTTTAACAGGGCGCCAGTCGCTTTCCCCGGCAAAGGGCCGGGAACACAACGCCGCCAACCCGTCCTGTTTTTTTATGTGAAGCGTAAAATAATCCGGGTCTTCGTTGAATTGTGTATGAAAGTAAATGTGCCGGCCGTCGGACAGGATCAGGTTCATAGCGCGCACGTATTTCGAGCGTTTAGTTATGATGTCCGTCGCCTTTTCAATAGCTGCTGACAGGTTGCCGGTATCAAATCTGCGGATAAAATTGAAAATTTTCTCGGCGCCGATGCGTCCTTCGGCTTTGATCCGTACTCCGTGTAGTTCACCATTGAAAATGAACTGTAAGCGACCGTCTGAAAAGGGCATGTTGTTTTCAATGACGATGCCTTCATCACGAAAGGCGCTGCGCGCGTGGGCCAGCAGCAATGTCGTTTCACCGAACTGGTGCGGATTATCGTTCCAGATGGGACGGATATTCTTATAGGTTTGCCACTGATCGCCGATGCGGAATGCGCAGCCCCAGCCGTGCCCCTGGTACTCTTTGCTGTTCTTTGCCACCAGTGCAAATTTTTGCAGCCACGGCGCGACAGGAAACGGCTTGTCGCTTTTTACGGCCAGCAGGCGACACATATCACACCGGGTGCAGGCCGGGAAATTCCAGCCCGGTTGTTTCTTCGAAGCCGAACATGATATTCAATGCCTGTACCGCCTGTCCCGCCGCACCTTTCATCAGGTTGTCCAGCGCGCTGATGACCACCAGGCGGTTGCTGCGTTCATCCTTCTGAAAACCGATATCGCAGTAATTGCTGCCGGTCAGTATTTTCGGCTCGGGAAAGCGGAAAATACCGTCGCGTTCCTTTACAATTCGAATAAACGGCTCTCCGCCGTACGCGCTGCGGTATATTTTCCAGATGTCCTTTTCCTGCAAATCCTCTTTCAGGAAAACATGACTGGTGGCCAGCACGCCGCGTACCATTTCAATGCTGGTGGCGGAAAAGTGAATGTTGATCTTCCGTCCGAAGGCCAACTCCTGCAGCATCTCCGCTATGTGCCGGTGTCCCGCCGGCATGAACGAGCGTACCGCGCCGCTGCGCTCCGGGTGATGCGATCCGGCGGAAGCCGAATTTCCCCCCTCACTGGAACCGACTTTCACTTCTACCACGGTGCTGTGCGGCTCGACCACATCGGCTTTGTACAACGGATACAGACCGAGTATGGTCGTCGTGGCATTGCACCCGGCGCCGGAAACATAGTGTGCGGTTTTCATCTCCTCGCGGTGCAGTTCGCATACGCCGTAAACGAATTTTTCCAGAAAAGCCGGGTTGCTGTGCGGCCGGTCGTACCACTGAATATAATCGTCCGGGTTTCGCAGGCGGAAATCGGCGCTGAGATCGATGATGCGGTCAGCCAGTCCGGTAAATTCTTCAATGCGGTCCATTGCGCTGCCGTGGGGCAGGCACAGAAACACAATATCGCATTTTTGCAAATCCGCCGCGCTGCTGAATTTCAGATCGGTACGTTTTCGTAAATTGGGGTGCGTTTTGTGTACAAATTTGCCGGTCAGCCGCTCGGAGGTAACCTGCAGTACTTCAACCTTCGGATGTCCCAGCAACAGCCGCAACAGTTCGCCGCCGGTATAGCCGGAAGCGCCGACGATGGAAACTTTCAGTGCGGCCATCAGACTTTCCCCCGGCCGGCACGAACCACGTATTCAGCAATATGTTTCGGAATATTCACCCCGGTCGTTTCGATGCTGTTTTTATACTCCATGGTATAATTGACCTCGTTTACCTGCAAACCCTCGGCCGTTTCGAAAATATCGATGGCTACCACACCGCCGCCGACCGCTCTCGCAGCATGGACGGACAGCTCATAAATTTCCCCGGTCACTTCGCATTTGGTCGCCACACCGCCGCGCGCGGTGTTGGTAATCCAGTGCGGGGAGGTGCGGTAAATGGCGGCAATGCAACGATCGCCCACCACGAAACTGCGGATATCGCGGCCTTTCTTTTCCACATATTTCTGGATGTAAAAAATGGAATGGTGATAACTGCCCAGAATGGTCTTATGCTCGAGAATCGATTCGGCGGCGTCACGATCATTTATTTTGGAAAGCAGGCGGCCCCACGAGCCGACAGCCGGTTTCATTACCACCGGGTAACCCATATCCTCGATGGCCTCCAGCGCCGAATCTTCGGTGAACGCCACCCGAACATCCGGCTGCGGTACGCCGTTTTTCTGCAAGGCGTCGGATGTCAGCAATTTATCGCCGCAGACCAGGGCAACGTCGTAGCTGTTCACACAGGGGACTCCCGCGGTCTGGAATAATTTCAGGGCATGAAGTGCACGGGAATGGTTAATGCAGCGTTCAACGATCACATCCACATCGAAGTGCAGCTTCTCCAAATCAAATATCAACTTACGGTCGTCGAGCATCATCACTTCCACACCGGACATTTTGTCAAACTCGGCAAGTAATAATTTTTCGTCCTTACGGATAAGGGAATGCAGAAATCCTACTTTCATGAATATATCCCACGGTATTAAGTGATTGTTTTTTTTTAAGGACAAAGGTCCGTATTTTTTTGTTATTAATTCCAGGGTAAAAAAAACCGCGGTCAGTCATTCTATTCGGGAACCATCATTGATCACTGGGGCCGTTTGTGCAGCATCTCGACGATCTCGGGCAACTCCTCCAGTTCCACGGTTCTTCCGCGCTGGCCGATAATTTTTACCACATTCAGGACTTCGATGATGATATCCTCTTCCAGTTTATCCATTCCTGCCAGGTCCAGCGCATATTTCACCGATGCCAGGCCGGACATGTGGTCCAGTGAAAAATGCCGTTCGCGTCCCACCAGCTGCGGCGTCAGGCTTTCGTAATGCATCGGATCGATAGAGGCGGCATGAGTATGAACTCCCGCACAGTGGGTGAACGCGTTTTTACCGGTAACAGGAAAATTAGCCGGCACCGGAATGTTGGAATGCCGTGAAACCAGCCCGTACAATTCGTTAAGTTTTTTCAGATTCCAGCGTTTTTCACCGAAATCCGCAGTCAATACGGAAAGCAATTGTCCCATATCCACCAACCCGGCGCGCTCACCCAGTCCCTGTACCGTTACATCGATGATGTCCACTCCGGCGCGATAGGCGTCCAGCGCATTGGCTACCGCCAGACCGCGGTCATTGTGACAATGAACAGCCAGCTTTGGTGTCAGGCCTTTCCGGTTCAGGCCGTCACGCAATCGTTTGATGAAATCGTACATGCTGCGTTCGGTACCGGGAATCATATAACCGGTTGTATCAGCCACACTGATAATGTCGGCGCCGGCCTCCACCGCCGCAGCCGAGGCATCCAGCACATTTTCAAATTGTGAACGAACCGTATCTTCCGGTGTGTAACGAATGATCAGATCGGGTTTTTTGTCTTTTGCGTAGTGAATCACTTCGCTGATCTGCCCGATAGCGACCGAAAGATCTTTTTTGAACACGTCCGTCAACCGTTCGTCGGAAACGCAATAAAAAATGCCGATGAACTGTACACCGCATTCCAGCGCAAGATCTACATCTTTTTTCACGGAGCGTGAATGTGCGGCAACCGTCGCTTTCAGTTTCTGATGAGCCAGAAGGTACACCGCGTCATAGATTTCCTGCGTTACCATGGGATGACCGGCTTCGATAAAATCGATACCGATTTCATCCAGCAATTTGGCAATCTGCAGTTTGATGTGCCGGTCGAAATGAACGCCGGGGGTCTGTTCCCCCTCGCGCAGCGTGGCATCTAGTATTTGTACCATGCTACTGGCCCCAGTCTTCCTCTTCCTGCGGCGCCTCTTCTATTTCAAACGGTTCCAGTGAAATCACTTCCAGCTCACTGCCGCATTCGGGACATTCCAGCAGTTCGCCTACAACCATATCATTGGTACGAGCAATTTCCGCCCCGCAAACCGGACATTCGGTATTAACAGCCATATTTTATCCTCCTCATATTATAATCAGCGGATTGTATTATTCTCGTATTCATTTGTTGACACATGAACAAATTTTAGCTAGTTTCATTTTTGATGAATGCGGCAGTGATCCGTCCGTTTCAGTAAACCCAACCGGCGACTTAGTTAGCAGTTTACAGCGATTCCTGATAGAGCGACAATTCCGGCCGGGTTCAGTTTTTTTTTCGCTAATTCATCATTCTTGACTAATTTGTTTAATAAAAGTCAAATTTATACTAAATAATTTTAGAAAATGCAATATTCTGCTTAAAAAAATTATGGGACGACAGATATTACATGTAGATATGGATGCTTTTTTCGCTGCGGTTGAACAGCGCGACCATCCCGAGTATCGGGGTAAACCGGTAATCGTCGGCGCGGATCCCAAACAGGGCAAAGGACGCGGCGTGGTCTCAACTTGTTCTTACGAGGCGCGAAAATTCGGGATTCATTCGGCGATGCCGATCATTCAGGCCTGGAAGCGTTGTCCCGACGGCATTTACGTGCCTCCCAACGGCAAACTTTACAGCCAGGTCAGCAAAGAAATACAAGCCATCTTTTTTGAATTTACCGATCTGGTGGAACCGCTCTCCATCGACGAGGCTTTTCTGGACGTCACCGGAAGTATCGGGCTTTTCAAATCGGGGGTTGAAATCGCCCGGAAAATTAAACAGCGCATTCTTGAATCCCAGCAGCTGACGGCCTCGGTCGGTGTTGCACCGAACAAGTTTCTGTCAAAGATAGCATCGGACCTGGAAAAACCGGACGGATTGGTTGTGGTAGAGGAGGGAAAGGAAAAGGAATTTCTTGCGCCGCTGGAAATTTCACGGTTATGGGGCGCAGGCAAAAAAACAGTTGAACGGCTGAACGGGCTCGGCATTCACACCATCGGTGATTTGCAGAACCTGCCCGAGGAAGTACTGAAAAAGAAATTCGGAAAAATGGGACGGCATTTCTACCTGATCTCCCGGGGAATCGATGACCGCAACGTTGTGCCCGATCACGGCGTCAAGTCGGTCAGCAATGAAATGACTTTTTTCGAGGACGTGCTCGACCCGGAGATCATTCGCCGTACTTTGTTGCGGCTTGCGGAAAAGGTGGCCTACCGCCTGCGGCTACAGAAACTCAGCGGCAAAACGATCCATCTGAAATTGCGTTATGAAGGATTTGAAACCCACACCCGTAATCGAACCATCGGCAACTACACTTCCAACACACAGACGATATTTAATACCGTAACACAACTGTTCGAAGAATCCTACCAGCCGGGGCGGCGGGTGAGGCTGCTGGGTGTAGGCGTCAGCCAGTTCGGAACAGAGGCAGGGCGACAATTATCCCTGTTTGATGCCGGAGAAGAAAAAACCGATCCGCTGGACGAACTGGAGGATATCGTGCGCAACAAGTTCGGAAAAAACGCCATCACCCGCGCCGGAGGGCTGACCAACAACCCCCGGAATAAACCTCCGGCAAATGACGATTTTAAAATGTAAGGTGCAATGAAATAATTGAAAATTATCTTATTCATCGAAAAAGAGAGCGGATAGAAATTCTAAACGATTCAAACTATCCGCTCCCTGAAAAATACTCAATTTTATGTGAAGACTACTTTTTCCAGCTCTCCATCATTTCCCAGCGTTGGATGGCTTCCAGAAAAGTGTCGGCAATACGTTCGGCTTTTTTCGTCGTGTATTCTTCAGCCTTTTTTACATCAAAATCCAGATATCCCAGGCCTTTCGCTGGATAGCGTGTCGTGGCCCACGCCGGTAACAGAGTGAAGCCTTCCTCGGCGCCGACACGTCCGACTTTATCTTTGCCGTATTTCTCATACATCTCCCTGTCGGCAAAATCGGGATTAAGCGATATATTCAACGCCGCTTCTTCCAGATCGCCGTGCCCCGATTGCTGTGCCGGTTGTCCGTATACTTCCTTTGTGATGTCCCAGCCGATCTTCCACCAGTCCACCATCATAAAATTGGCCTGTGTTTCCAGGTGCAGGCGGGTCATGGCCCTTTTGGTCGGTTCTTTGTTACCGCCGTGACCGTCTATTATGAGAATGTTGTTGAACCCTGTTTTAACCAACCCTTTGAGAACATCATAAATATATTCCTCGAAAATTTCCTCACGCACAACGATTGAGCCCGGAAATTCCGATACGCTGATTCCGGTATAACCGTAATTAATCGGCGGGGCAATTAAGGCATTGCATTTTTTCCATATCCGTTCTGCTAAATTCAGAGGAACGATGTTATCCGAGCCTACGGCAACCGCACCATGAGACTCCAGGGTACCAGTAGGCAATATCACCCGGTCGGTAACTTCCGGTACGATCTTGGCCAGACGGAGCCAGGAGTAGTTTTGTAAATTATGGAATTTTAGATCGCTGACTTTTTTCTGTGCCAGGAGCGGCAGGGTCAGCAGGATGATTAACAGAATGACCAGAGTTTTACGCATTAATAGTTCCTCCACTTTTTTGATTGAATGTGACTGCAGTTTGCTGAGAGACAGGTTTATATTTCCCGGAATCCTGTTTACAGGTTGAAACACACGGTCCTGGTTTCCGTCATTTCAAGGATCGAATTTTTGATGCCTTCACGGCCCAGGCCGCTGTGCCGTTGCCGTCTGTCGCGGCGTTTATATCGTCTGTAGCCTTGGCCAACGCCATCTTGTGCCTGAAGCCCATCTGAAGGTACTTCCAGAGAGTTGGAAGCATTACAAAATCTTTTTTAGAGTACTCTCTGATTTCAT
>JAJRVZ010000262.1 GCA_024277055.1 Calditrichota bacterium | reverse complement strand
GACCCGCGCCCGTTGCCGTAACTCTTCTTCCGTGAAATAACGGCCTTCAATCGGTTTGTCGTTGTTCACCTCCTCGTATGCCGGCGTGGTCCCCGTAATGCGGGTGCTGTAATTTTTGTCCAGATATTCACAGGAACCCTGACCGGAGTATGTCGGTACGACCGTGGTGATCGTTTCAGAGCTGTTGAGAATTTCTCTGGCGTCGGACCATTTGAGGTTAACCACGCTTTGTCCTGTTCGGACTCCGCGGTGATGACCGAAACCGGGGCGAATTACCAGTACGTTACTGCCGAGCGATTCCAGTCGTTTTTTTATGCTTTGCTGCGTGATCTCTCCCAGAATCACCACATACAGAACAGCGGCAATTCCTACCGCAATGCCGATCAGGGTTAATACTGAACGCAGAGGATTGGCTTTCAGGCTTTTCAGTGCAATAATTATATTTTCGAACAACAACATTTTTTACCCTTTCTAACGGCGACCGCTTCCGAAGCTGCGACTTTTGCGGATACGGTTCTCCAGCCTTTCGTTCGCCTCTTTCAACCTTGAGTTCATCGGAATGCCAAGCGTATCACCCTCTTTCAAGCCTTCCAGAATTTCCGCATTTTTAAAATCCATTAAACCGATCCTGATTTCTCTGGGAATAAACTTTCCGTTTTCCTTCAATAAAACCCGGGGATTGTCTTTTGATTTTTTACCATTCATGGTTTTTTGAACGGCAACCGCGGGCGCCAGCAGTACATCCTTTTTATTTATAATGGTAATTTCCAGCGAAGTGTTCATCCCCGATTTCAACAACCCTTCCCTGTTTTCTACTTCAACCACCACATCAAACAAAGTTACATTCTGATCCACCCGTGCTTCAGGCGCGATGCGAACGATTTCTCCGAAAAACGATTTCCCCGGATAGGCGTCCGCTATCACATGTGCTTCCTGCCCTACCCGGATCTTACCGATATCGATCTCATCGATGCCGGCCTCGATGTAAACCGAACTCATATCGGCGATATCCACGATCGGTGTTCCCCCGCTGACGTTATTGATCCCCGATGCAATGATCTGTCCCTTTTCGACATATTTTTGCAGGATCACCCCGTCGATGGGGGCGCGTACGATTGATTCACTCAATCGTTCTTTTGCCCGTTCCAGCGCTGTAGTTGCCTGGATCATTTTTCCTTTCGCCACCGCAAGATTCAATACAATTTGATCACGCTCTTCTTCCGAAATCAGGTTTTCTTCAAACAATTTATTCAATCGGTCATATTCACGCTGGGCTTTGTTCAGTTCGGCCACCGAAATATCGTAATCCGCCTGCGCCTGACTGACCGCCGCCCGTTCATCCTTCTGGTCCAGTCGCGCGATCAGGTCGCCGGCTTTCACCCGCTCGCCTTCTTCAACCGGCAGTTCTTCCACCAGCCCGCTCGCTTTCGATTTTATTTCAACCCGGTCGATAGGAATCACGATGCCGTTCGCCGTAACGAGTACCGTGAAATCACCCCGCCGAACTTCAAATTCCTTAAATTTTGATCGTTGCTGTTGTTTTACGTTGCCGTTGCCGGAGCTGACGGCAAATACCACAACTAATATAAATAAGACCACTGTAGCCGATAAAATCCGGTTTTGTTTCGATATTTTCATTTGATTTTCCCGTGAACGTAAGTGAAAAATGAAAGGTAAATTTACATGCTGCCGTTTCTATTTCCAAGAAGCAGGATTAATTTTGCAAATTAAACGAATTTCCCTTCCATCCTATTTCACACGGAAGATTCCTTTGATCGATGAAAATGATTTCAGAAAAGAAGAACGGGCCGTTTTTAACCAGCCCGTTTTGGGAGGGGTGTATGCGGAAAAGTTATCGTCTGATTATTATCGTCCGTCCGGGTTTGACCCGTTTCCAGTGTCCGGGCACCCAGGTCCAGCCACCGCGTACTTTTTTCCAGTGACCGTTCACCCAGACAGAACCTGCATGGGGCTTTGTCCACGAACCGCTTACCCAGACATATCGTCCTGCACGTACCGTCCAGTGACCGCCGACCCATACAAACCCGGCACGCGGTGCAGCCGGTTTTACCCCGACTATTTTAGGTCGAACCGGTTTTCTTTTCACAACGAGATACCCGGCCTGCGCCGGCAGAGCCAGAAGTAAAAGAACGGTTAATCCGAAAGATATTTTCAGAATACGCTTCATGATAAAACTCCTGTTTATTCGTTGGCTGTGGTTCTATCAACCGCTGTGCCAAAAAATGTTTTCAAAAATCTATCCTGTTGTTTTTACACTAGTTGGAAAAGAAGAGACACAAACCGGTGATCAGGCGGGGTGAACGGAGAGGTACAATCAATCGTACCGAAACGTACGCTCGGCAAACGTCGCTTGCTCAGGCGACCGGTTCGGATTCCTTTAAAAAGGTTTCGATCTGTTCAAAGGGCATGTGGTCGCCGATATCATCCCCGTAATAGGCGGCGACGATTGTCAAATCAGGCCCGATCAGGAAATCCGCCGGCAGCATGGCAATATCGTTTTCCGGGATTCCCGGTATATACCCGCGCGCCATGGCATTGATTAACGCCGCGGCTTTGGTTACGAAACTTTTGAAAAAGCGCCCCACGGAAGATTCAACACCAAATTGTTTATAGATTTGCCGCTGTGGATCCGGAATAATAGGAAAGGGTACATCATGTTTGCCCATATATTTTCGGATGCTCGCAGCCGGCGATTCGAAAAAAGCAATCACGTGCAGGCCTGCCTCATGGAGCCGGTCATAATTCTGCACGAAATGGTGAACCCGTAAATTGCACAGCGGACAGGCGGCATAGCGATAAAAAGAGATGAGTACTTTTTTGCCGCGAAATTGTTCAATGTTTACGGATTCACCGTTTATGGTTTTTGTTTCGAAAAGTGGTACTTTTTCTCCTGTTTTCAGACGCATCTTTTTTCCTTTCCATTTTTACTTTCTCTACCGGCTTTCAATCTAACGGGAAATACCGATAAAACCTGAAATGGTTCTGAACCCTCGTGGCCAAATTGTAGTATCACTGACATTTCGGAGCTCTTATAAATTCATAATTATTCAAAACCCAACCAATCGTAACCGTCCGCCGGCATATCCTGTTCCAGCGGGCTGATAATTTCCGGGCACGCGTATTCTTTATTTTTTATGTTCGAATTACTTCGTTGCGGCAAAAAATTAATCGAATCGGAGAAATGACTGCTTTTTTTTCATTTCCCACCTGTGTAAATTATTGAATGATACATGGCCGGATTCATGAAAAATTATCAGCTGCCGCACCTTGTCACCTGCGGACCTGAAATTCATAATCATTGAACCGGAAAAATAAAAATACAAAACAGGTACAGCAGAAAGGAATGCGCCATGCAGGGAAAATCAGTCAATCCGTTTGAAATGGCACAGACACAGTTTGATAAAGTTGCTGATCTTTTGGATCTTGATAG
>JAJRVZ010000261.1 GCA_024277055.1 Calditrichota bacterium | reverse complement strand
TTTTTACCTGGAATGGCGGCAGCAGGTACAGAACGCCCGCTGTACGGCACAATTCCGTCAAATCCGGGTCATCTCCGATCAGCTGTCGGTTCTGGATGAAATTTTTCGCCGCAAATTACTGGATGAAATAAAAGGCCGCAGGCGACCGGTGGATGATCTGCTTGAGAGTTTACCCGAAATCCGGTCAGTCGAAAATCCCCCTGCCGATACGGTTTCAAAAGGGTTTCCGGATTTACTGGTTGTGATGAATTTAGCCGGACACGAACGGCGGGCCGTGCAGGGTGCCCTTGCGGATTACAAAAATAATCTGAAAGAATACCTTTCCCGTTTGGAAACGACGCTTCGGAAGCGCAATGCGGATTTGCTTGAGTATCGCCGTGCCTACAATGCGCTGAAGGCCGAAGCAGAAAGAATGAATACGGCGGTTAATAACCTGGCCGAAGCACGGGTGAAACTGGAAAATGCCGGGCGAATGTGGCTGGGACGTTTACTGGCGGCGGCGGCCGTGCTGGTCCTCCTGCTGAGTTCTTTTATCGCTTACCGGCAAATGCGCCGGGTTGTACGGCCGCTGAAAAGCCTGCAAACCGCGTTGCAGCAATTTACCGTCACGGATTATGAACTCATTATTCCCGAACGGCACGGCAGCAGTGAAATCGACGAACTGGTTGAGGCATTCAGCGAAATGGGCAATCAATTGAAAAAGAATGAATCCTATAAAACGGCGGTGCTTTCACAGTTTACCCATGAAATGAAGAGTCCGCTGGGTGCAGTGAAACAGGCGGTACAGTTGCTGGAAAATTCGTTTGAAGAGAAAGGCGATAAAAACCAGCGGCGGTTGCTGGCGATCATCAAGGGTAATAATGAGGAACTGTTTAAAATGATCGACCGCATTCTGAAAGCGGCGCGCTATACGGAAAATGAAATCACGCTGAAAACCGGGCGCTTCAACATTGTGCAGGAATTCAAACAGAGTCTGCTGCTGCTCTCGCCTTTGATCAAACAACGCAATATTCAGGTCAATCTGAAATATTCCTCGGAAATCATCGAATGCGAAATGGACGGCCCCAAAATGAACGAGGTTTTCCAGAACCTGCTGACAAACGCCGTAAAATTTTCCGGAGACGCCAGCGTGATCGATCTGACCATCATTAAGGATTTTCCATATGTCGTTATCCGTGTGCGTGACCGCGGCATCGGTATTCCCCGCGCTGAAATCCCGTTTATTTTTGAAAAAATGTACCGTGCTTCCAATTCACGGAATGTTTCTGTGAAAGGAACAGGACTCGGATTGTACATCTGTGCCCAGGTGGTCAGGGCCCACGGCGGGAAAATCCGTGTGCGCAGCCGTGAGGGGGTCGGTACGGAATTCCAGGTGTTTATTCCGCTGAACCGTCGGCTGGCGCAGGAAGCAGCGGAGGCGGTATGAATGAAACCGTCCGTGTCCTGCTGGTTGATGACGAGGAACAGTTCCGTTTCATGACCCGCATGAGTCTCGAACCGCTGGGGTACGAAGTTATTGAAGCACCGGGAGGTGAACAGGCATTACAAATACTCCGGCAAGATACCCCCGACCTGGTGTTGCTTGATCTGGGTATGCCGGGTATCGACGGGCATGAAGTGTGCAGCCGCATCAAAAGTGATTTCAAAATGCGTTTTATTCCCGTCATTATCCTCACTTCCAGTGATGACCTGACCGACAAACTGCGCAGTTTTGAAGGAGACGCCGACGATTATCTGACCAAGTATGCCGATATCCGTGAACTGGAAGCCCGTATGCGCATGGTGTTGCGCCGTAACAAACAAAACCTGGACCGCAACCCGTTGACACAATTGCCCGGCAACAACGTGATCCGGGAAAAGCTGAAACGCAAATTGTCGGAGCCGGCGGATTTTGCCGTGGCCTACACCGACCTCGACAATTTCAAAGCATTCAATGACAAGTACGGATTTGCACTGGGAGATGAGGTCATCGTGTTCACGGCGAATATACTGGAACAAATCGTTCGGAATAACGGAATCGGAACGGAATTCGTGGGTCATATCGGCGGCGATGATTTCGTGCTGGTTGCTGAAACGGATATCATGCTGACGGTGGTGAAACAGGTTGTCGCCGATTTCGATTCGGGCATCCCGGCTTTCTATAACGAGGAAGACCGTTCCCGCGGTTGCATCGAATCCGCGGACCGGCAGGGTATGATACGTCGTTTTCCGCTGGTGTCGATATCTGTTGCGGTGCTTAACATACAACCCGGCCGCTTTGAGAATATCGGAGAAATTGTGGAGATTATTACCGGGTTGAAAAAGTATGCCAAAAGCAAAGAAGGCAGTTGTTACGTGTACGATAAAAGAGAGTACTGATATGCCAGGGTGGATTTATTTTCTGTGTCATATTTTAATACTGCTGTTGGCAGGCTGCAGCCGTCCGGCGGGGGGCGGCAATAACGAGGATTTGCTGGAACTGGCTTCCCGGGCCCTGACAGGTGGAAATTACCGGCTGGCCCATGATACCTACCGGCGAATCCTCGACCACCCGGATGATTCACCGTTGAAGGATGATGCCGCCTACCGGCTGGCGTATCTCTCCGTAATCGCCGATGAGCGCAATCCCTATCTGGATTATGAAAAAGCGCGGCGGCAATTCCGGCAATTTGTTGATGAATTTCCGAAAAGCCGCTATATTATGGCTTGTAATAATTGGCTCAAAGTTCTAAATTTGGTTGTCCGCCGAAATACGGAACAACCAGCGACTCGCACCAACCAATCATCCCGTACATGCGAGCAGCAATTACAGCTGCTTGAAAAGCAACTAACACAGATGCGGGAGAAAAATGAGTCATTGCAGAAAACCCTGAACCGCTTGCGGGCAGCCATCGAACGCTAGCGCTGTGAAGTGAGGAGAAATAATTTGTTCAAAAAGATACTGATTGCCAACCGCGGAGAAATTGCCCTTCGCATTATAAGAGCCTGCAAGGAACTGAGCATTCAAACCGTTGCCGTCCATTCCGAAGCGGACGCCGATTCTTTGCATGTACGATTCGCCGACGAGGCGATTTGCATAGGGCCGGCACCCAGTAATGAAAGTTACCTGAATATGGTGCGAATAATTTCCGCAGCCGAGGTATCCGGAGCGGAAGCTATTCACCCCGGCTATGGGTTTCTTGCGGAAAATGCCGAATTTGCCGAAATCTGTGATTCCTGTGATATAAAATTCATCGGCGCTTCCGCCGATGTTATCCGCCGCATGGGTAACAAATCGGAAGCCAAGGCTACGATGAAGAAAGCCGGAGTGCCGGTAGTGCCGGGCAGCGAAGGCGTACTGAAAGATTTTGCAGAGGCAAAAAGGCTGGTAAAGGACATCGGTTACCCGGTAATGCTGAAGGCGGTAGCCGGCGGCGGCGGCCGCGGAATGCGCCTGGTCGAGTCGGAAGATCAGCTGGAAATGAATTTCATGATGGCCAGCGCAGAGGCGGAAGGAGCTTTCGGAAACGCCGATCTGTACATGGAAAAATTCATCAAAAATCCACGCCATATCGAAATACAGGTTATGGGAGACCGCTTCGGAAATGCCGTGCATTTCGGCGAGCGTGAATGTTCGATCCAGCGCCGGCACCAGAAGCTGCTGGAAGAGGCGCCGTCTCCGGTGGTTAGTGAGGAATTGCGGCAGCGGATGGGGGAAGTGGCGGTACGCGGAACGAAGAAAGTGAATTATGAGGGCGCCGGTACGATCGAATTTCTGCTGGATGAAGATCATAATTTTTATTTCATGGAAATGAATACGCGTATTCAGGTGGAGCATCCGGTTACGGAAATGGTTTACAATTGCGATCTGTTAAAGGATCAGATCCGAGTCGCCGCCGGTGAAAAACTGGAATACAAACAGGAAGATATTAAGCCGACCGGACACGCCATCGAATGTCGTATCAATGCCGAGGACTGGGAACGAAATTTTATGCCTAATCCGGGACGTATAGAAACCCTTCATTTTCCGGGCGGACCGGGCATTCGCATCGATACCCATACTTATGCTCAGTACCAGATACCACCCTATTACGATTCACTGGTGGCAAAGTTGATTGCATTCGGTGAGAACCGCGAAGTGGCGCTGGCGCGCATGCGCCGGGCGCTGGACGAGTTTATTGTCGAAGGAATAAAGACCACCATTCCGTTTCATCGACGGTTGATTGACAATGAAGATTTTATTAAAGGCCGGTTCGATACCGGTTTTCTGGATAGAATTACGCTTTAATCTCATTTGGAGGAAAGAATGAATATACCTGCAGATTTAAAGTACACCAAAGAGCATGAATGGGCAAAACTGGACGGCGATTTGGTTACCGTCGGAATTACCGATTACGCCCAGGGCGAACTGGGTGACGTTGTGTTTGTCGAATTGCCTTCCGAAGGTGATGAGGTTGGGCAGGATGAAACATTTGGAACCATAGAAGCCGTGAAGGCTGTATCGGATCTTTACAGTCCGGTGAGCGGCGAAGTCGTGGAAGTAAATTCCCTGCTTGAAGATACTCCGGAAACGGTGAATAAGGATCCGTACGGTGAAGGCTGGATGATAAAGATCAGGCTTTCCGATCCCGCACAGTTTGACGGATTAATGGATGCGGCTGCATATCAGGAACTTATCGGTTAATTTAACGGGAACTGAGAATGCCCTATATTTCAAATTCCGAACAGGATATAAAACAAATGATGGAAACCATTGGTGTGTCCTCATTTAATGAATTAATTGCCAACATACCCGGCCGGCTGCTTTTTGAAGGAGACCTTAAAATCCCAAAGGCGCTTTCGGAACTGGAGGTTGACGCGCTGGTAAATGAAATTGCTGCAAAAAACAAACAGGGGATTTGTTTCCTGGGTGGCGGTTCCTATGATCATTATGTTCCTGCAGTGGTAGACGCCATTACCGGCCGCTCGGAGTTTTATACCTCTTACACGCCGTATCAGCCCGAGGTCAGTCAGGGAAATCTGCAGACAATCTATGAATTCCAGTCCATGATCTGTGCCCTTACAGGAATGGAAGTCACCAATGCGTCGATGTATGAAGGCGGATCGGCACTGGCCGAAGCGGCACTGCTGGCCTGCGGCCATACCCGCAGAAACAAAATACTGCTGGCAGCAACGTTAAATCCGCGCTATCGTTCCATTCTCGAAACCTATGTTCGTTTCAATGATCTGGAACTGGTAACCGTTCCGGAAGAAGGTCTGACCATTTCACCGGAACGTCTGGCATCGTTGATCGATGACGAAACCGCCGCGGTAATTATGCAACAGCCTAATTTTTTCGGTCATCTGGAAAATATGAAAACGATTGGTGAATTATTGTCCGGTAAAAAGCCGCTGTTCATAGCCTGTTACGATCCGATTTCACTGGGAATAATTACACCGCCCGGTGAGTATAATGCGGATATTGCCGTGGCGGAGGGGCAGGTGCTGGGTAATCGTATGAATTTCGGCGGACCGTATATTGGTCTGTTTTCTGCCAAGCAGGAGCTGGTACGGAAAATTCCGGGCCGAATCGCAGGCATTGCTCAGGATACCAAAGGACAACGGGGATTTGTCCTGACCCTGCAAACGCGTGAACAGCATATCCGGCGTGAGAAGGCAACTTCCAATATCTGCACCAATTCGGGATTACTGGCTGTTGCGGCGGCCGTCTATATGTCGCTGATCGGCAGGCAGGGTCTGGTTGATATCGCCGAACTGTGTTTACAGAAGAGTCACTACCTGGCAGCAAAACTGACTGAAATTCCGGGAATCCGCCTGGCGGGCAAACAGCCGTTCTTCAAGGAATTTACGCTTCAGTTCGACGGGCCTGTTGCGCCGGTTCTGGAAAAAATGAATAGCAATAATATCTTCGCCGGGATCGACCTGGCAAAATACGGCATGGAAGACCGGTTACTGGTAGCGGTAACCGAAAAAAGAACCAGGAAGGAACTTGATCTTTATGCTGAAATAATGCAGTCAACTTTGATCGGTTAATATATGGCCAAAATACTCGTAGTCGATGACAACTACGAAATGCTGGAAACCCTGGAAAGAATTTTCTCTTTTTATCAGTTCGAGGTAATAACGGCTGAAAACGGTAAGATAGCCATCGAACGGGCTGAGAAAGAGAATCCTGACGTAATCCTGCTGGATGCCTATATGCCGGTCATGGATGGTTTTGAAGCCTGCCAAAAATTAAAGGCCGATAAAAAGACGAGGGAAATACCTATCGTATTTCTAACTGCGAAGTACATTGAAACGGAAAAAAAGATTGCCGGGCTGGAACTTGGTGCGGATGATTACCTGCTCAAGCCGTTTAATTCAAAAGAACTGGTTACACGGATTAAACTCATTCTGAAAAAGACGGAGATGATGCGTGCCCTGCAAAATGAAAACGCCAACCTGTCCTTAACCCACGACCAGATCATGAAAGAACTGGAGGCGCTGCAGAATGAAAAGCGCAATCTGGAACGGAATTCTTTTATCGATTCGTTAACCGGCCTTTATAACCGGAAATACTTCGATACGCGGTTACGTGAGGAGTTTCTGAGGGCAAAACGCTATGGCAATTCCGTCTCACTGCTGCTGACCGATGTTGATGAGTTTCACAAAATAAATGAAAGTCTCGGCTACCAGATCGGTGATTATATTCTGATGAAAATGGCAAATGTGATATTGACAAACACACGTACAACCGATGTGGTGGCACGTATAAAAGAAGAGAAATATGCCGTGATTTTACCGGAAACCGATGAAGAGGGTGGCTTTGTTGAAGGGGAGCGGATTCGCAGAGCATTACAGGAATCCGATTATATCGAAGACAATCTGATCGGGCTGGACAATTTAAAGCGCAGGCGCAAAAACGAACATAAAAAAATGACCGTCAGTGTGGGACTCGCAACCTATCCCGCAAAGGGCCGCATGGAAAGCGAAACGGAATTGTATGAGGCGGCTCTGCAATCTCTTGCATATGCAAAGAAGAATGGAAAGAATATTACCGTCGCAGCTTCAAAGGTGAGGGAATGAATTATACACAGCTGATATTTGAATTGAGTAAACCGGGAAGAAGAGGACACACGATTCCGGAATGCGATGTGCCGGAGCGGCCGGTTGAGGAATTGCTCGGCAGAAACCATTTGCGCCGAAACGCCGCTCCGCTGCCCGAAGTTGCAGAAAATGAGGTGGTTCGTCATTTTGTTGCTTTGTCCCAGTTGAACCATAATGTAGATAAAGGGTTTTATCCCCTGGGTAGTTGTACGATGAAATATAATCCGAAAATAAATGAAAGACTGGCTGCAAATAGCGGATTTGCTGCTTTGCATCCGGATTTACCCGAGCAGTTTGTACAGGGTGCATTGCAGATCATGTACGAGTTGCAGCAGGATTTACTCGAAATTACCGGTTTCACCGCCATTACTTTGCAACCGGCTGCCGGTGCGCAGGGCGAATTTGTAGGTTTGCTGCTTATGCAGCAGTACCACAGAAACAAAGGGCGCGATCGCAAAACGATTCTCATACCGGACTCAGCGCACGGTACCAATCCCGCCAGTGCGGCCATTGCCGGATTTAAAACGGTGACCGTAGCTTCCAATCCCGGGGGAATGATCGACCTCACCGATTTACAAAGCAAAATAAACGACGATGTTGCCGGTTTGATGCTTACCAATCCGAACACCCTCGGCATATTTGAGAAACAGATTCCCCAGATACGGCAGGCGTTGGATACGGTCGATGCGCTTTTCTATATGGATGGCGCCAATATGAATGCCCTGTTCGGAATTGTCCGTCCGGGAGACCTGGGCTTTGATGTGATGCATTTGAATCTGCATAAAAGTTTTTCCACACCGCACGGCGGTGGCGGCCCGGGGTCGGGACCGGTTGCCGTAAATGAAAAACTGTCCGAGTTTTTACCGGGTGCAACGGTTGAATTTAATGACGGCTTCTATTATTTTTCGGACAACGGGGAAAAATCAATCGGTGAAATACACAGCTTTTATGGAAATTTCGCCCTGTTGTTGCGTGCCTATGTGTACATTCGTTCAGTTGGCGCAAAAGGATTCCGTAAAGTTGCCGAAAGTGCAATAATCAATGCGAATTACCTGCTGGCAAGATTAAAAGAATATTACGATCCGGGTTATCAGGGTGTAACCATGCATGAATTTGTCTTGTCTGCAGAGAAACAGAAGCAACGGGGAATAAAGGCGCTGGATATTGCCAAACGGTTACTGGATTTCGGGGTTCATCCGCCAACCGTATATTTTCCGCTGATCGTTAAAGAAGCAATGATGATCGAACCTACGGAAACGGAGAGTAAGGAATCTCTCGATTACTTTGCCGATGCGATGATTCAGATCGACCGGGAAATCGATTAAAATCCGCAGATGATCCACGATGCACCGCATTCCACACCGGTAGGGCGGCTTGATGAAGCCGGGGCAGCGCGGAATCTCGAAATAAATTTCTTCAAACAAAAGGAATAGAAAAAATTGATATGCGTCAAAACCGGTTATTCTGGTTTGCGTATAATAGAATGCTCAAAGGTTGATTTGGAGAACCTATGGCACTGAACAAAAGTGAAAAAAAGATTCTGATTGTTGATGACAATCCCAATGTGCTGAAGCTGTTGCATATCAGTCTTGTAAAGGATGGTTATCAGGTGATTCAGGCGGAAAACGGTGAAGAAGCGCTGAAACTGGCCAACAAACATCACCCCGATCTGATTATTTCGGACATCATGATGCCGCAAATGGACGGTATTGAGCTGTGCTGGATGATACGGGAGAATTCCGAAATCCCGCTGGTGCCGTTTATTTTCCTGACCTCGTTTGATGATTCTGAAATGGAGGTACGTGGTTTCAGGGCAGGGGCGGATGAATATATGAATAAACCGGTTGACCGCAAGGAATTGCTGGAACGCGTGGAAGAACTTCTGATGCGAACCAATAAACTCCATTCTTTCAGTAATTCTACCGATGTGCAGAAAGGATTTTCGGGTGATTTGAAAGACCTGAGCATTGTTGAACTGGTTCAGATGCTGAACCTTAATAAAAAATCAGGCGTGCTGTACATTAAAGCGAAGGAACAGGGCGCCATCTATCTGAAAGACGGTCATCTCTATGCCGCGGTTAACGATGATAAAAAGGGTGAGGAAGCCTTTTATAACCTGGTTACCTTTGAAGAGGGAACGTTCAATTTCGAACTGAAAGATGTCGGTATTGATCAGAATATTAAAAACAGTACCATGAACGTGATAATGGAAGCCTGCCGTATTATGGACGAGAGCCGGCATTTTAAACCATAAAAATATTTTTTTACTATTGATTTGATTGAATTATAAGCCTAAATTTGCCGTCTTTAAAATTTGCGGGCCAGTAGCTCAGTTGGTAGAGCAGCGGCCTTTTAAGCCGTTGGTCGAAGGTTCGAATCCTTCCTGGCTCACACGAGGCTTAATTCAGTGAATTAAGCCTTTTTTCTTTTCAGTAACCAAACATTTGCTTTTTCCGGGAATTATGCTTCGAAAAGGGATCATTAAAATCATACCATCCGGTTCCGGTTTTTTACGCGAAACCGAACAGGGCTTTCACTCCGGTTCTAAAGATGTATATGTTTCAAGTAATATCATCAGAGAATTCCAAATAACCGAGGGAGCCGTTGTTGAAGGACAGGTCAGGGAACACAAAGGTCGGTTGCAGCTGACCTCTGTAGAGAAAATCTGCGACATTTCCCCGCTGGTTTACAAAAACAGAACACGAATCGGCAGGCTGGTTGCACTCAACCCGGAAAAACGTTTTGATTTCGGCTCCAGCAGCATCCAGGCGATGCGATTGATCGATCTGTTCATCCCCGTCGGGAAAGGAACCAGAGGTCTGGTGGTATCCCCACCGCGGGCCGGTAAAACGACTATTCTGGAAAATTTTGCCTGTGCAATCCACGAGTGCGATCCCGACACAAAAATTATCGCTTTTCTCGTTGATGAGCGTCCTGAGGAGGTCACACATTTTAAACGGCGTGTTCCGGCGGATGTATACGCCAGTTCAAGCGACATGAGTCCGAAACAACACGTTGAACTTTCACAATTGATTATTGGTTATGCCACGAATCAGCTTGAGTGCGGCAGGGATATCGTCGTTTTGGTGGATAGCCTTACACGCATGGGCCGTGCGTTCAATACACAGGGTAGTGGTACCGGTCGTATCATGTCCGGAGGGGTTGAGGCCGGCGCCCTGGATATTCCGCGGCGCTTTTTTGGTCTGGCCCGCAATGCAGAGAACGGAGGATCGATTACGATCATCGCAACGGCCCTGGTCGACACGGGATCGAGAATGGATCAATTGATTTTCGAAGAGTTTAAAGGAACGGGTAACAGTGAAATCGTGCTAAGCCGCGAATTAGCCGATCTTCGTATCTTTCCGGCAATCGACCTGAAGGCCAGCGGGACACGGAGGGAAGAATTGCTGCATAGCGAAGAAGATATGCGCTGGATAAATCTGATGCGCCAGAAACTAATGAATCTGAATCCTGCCGATGCCATAAAAACCCTGAACGAAAGTTTTCTAAAATACCGGACCAACCGGGAATTTATTACATCATTTGCCGGCCGCAATGCCTGAATTGCCGACAATATCGACACGATGTGATTGGTATGTCAACACAAACACCGCAATATGTCTTGATCTGAGACAGATTAAAAACAGGGTTTTATTGTTTTTATTAAACTTACGCCGATTGTGTTTTGAAGTACCTGTTTTGGCATCGTAGTTGTTGGAATACAACATAACAAGGAAGTTGTAAGTCGGCTACAGGGAAGTAGTCAGGCAGCTGAAATCAAGCCGGCACAGAAAGTTCCGGCTTTTTTTGCTCTCAGGGGAAATTACTTCGAAATATATTTAAGCAAATTGCCATAGCTGCGCCGGGCGGTTGACTCATAGTCATTTACGATAACAAATTTTATTTTTTTGAATTTCTGCAGCATAAAAGCCATACCTAAATCAAAGTGACTGCCGATACTTTTTCCGTTCCAGAAAACGTGAATCTCATCACATTCGATCATGGCTTTCCGATGCGCATCGCTGATGCCGTAACCGATCCCGTCGTCGGTCTGGTCAACGTCCCGTGGAGGGTAATGAACTGAAATACCTTTCGCCTCAAGATTGTCGACATAATCATCGAGTTGTTTTTTCTCCGTTACATCGGCATTTCTGACCGGGCATATCAGGTATACTTTTTTCGTCATTGCTTTCTCCGGATTCCTGTTGACAATTGTAAAAACCGCTGAAATATAACTATTACCGGTATAAAATTGTAATAAAATCCTGTTTCACCTTTGCGCTCGCCGACGGTACTCATGCCACTAGTTTAATCCGTATCGCCTGCCCGTCACCGGAGTGTATCGATCTGGGAATTTCCGGGCGAAAATTTGATTCCGGTCGGAAAAGCTGCAGGAAATGATGCGAATGAAATTAAATTGCGAAAAAAATTATCAAGCGTAATAAATCCTCGTTTCAGTGTAATGAGTATTTTCGCCCGAATAATTTGTTTACCATTTGTCCGGTTTATATATTTTGAATTAATCAGAATCCCTTCTGTTTAACCAATGGAGATATTATGAACAGCGATTCCATTTCCGTCGCTGCAGAACAGCTGCGTGAAATCTTCAACCGGCAAATGATAAAACGGTTCGAGGTAGCAGCATCCGATGCAGAACACCGCATCGGGAAGCTGAAACGCATTTTAAAATGGACCCTGGCTCACAAAAATAAAATTCGCCGGGCAATTCATGATGATTTCAGAAAACCGGAAGCGGAAGTCGATCTGACGGAAATCTTCGCTGTTACGTCCGAACTGAAGCACGCCATGAAGCATCTCAAGACATGGATGAAACCGCGACGGGTACCGCCAACGCCGGCTATGATTACCTCACGGGCTCAAATAAGATACGAACCAAAAGGAGTAGTACTGATTATATCTCCCTGGAATTTCCCTTTTAATTTGACGCTCGGCCCGGTCGTTTCAGCAATTGCAGCCGGAAATTGCTGTATGGTTAAACCGTCCGAGTACACCCCCCGTACCAGTGCACTGATAAAAGAAATGATGGCGGAACTGTTTCCGGATGACGAGGTCGCTGTTTGCGAAGGGGACGGAGAAGTAGCGAAACAACTGCTGGAGTTTCCTTTTCACCATATTTTTTTTACCGGCAGTTCTTCGGTTGGAAAACAAATTATGGCGGCGGCGGCAAAACATCTCAGTTCGGTTACCCTGGAACTGGGTGGGAAATCTCCGGTAATCGTCGATGAAACCGCCAATTTAAATGATGCAGCCTTAAAAATAGTGTGGGGAAAATTCCTCAACAAAGGACAAACCTGCATCGCGCCGGATTATTTATTTGTTCACCAGTCCGTTGCCGGGGAATTCAGCAGTCAGATTGTCGGGCAGATCTCCCGGATTTACGGTGAAAATGAAGATAGTCAAGCCGCAAACCCCGATTATGCACGTATTATTTCCGACCGTCACCATCACCGTCTGAAAAACATTCTTGAAGAGGCCCGGGAAAAGGGGGCGCAAATTATCAGCGTAGGCAATACGGATGCCGGGGCCCGATTCATTCTGCCGACAATTGTTAAAAATGTTCCGGCGGATTCAAAACTGATGCAGGAAGAGATTTTCGGTCCCATTTTACCGGTGAATACCTACAGTGATTTGAATAAAGTAATCGAACAAATCAACCGTGGTGAAAAACCGCTGGCTTTGTATATCTTTTCAGGAAATAAAAAGAATATCGATCATATCATTCAAAGCACATCTTCGGGAGGAGTTTGTGTTAATGAGGTGCTCCTGCAATTTCTTCATCTGAACTTGCCTTTCGGTGGAATCAACAACAGCGGGTTTGGAAAATCACATGGCTATTATGGTTTTATCGCTATGTCAAATGAAAAGGCTGTTTTACGCAATATCGGCATTTCCCCGCTGAAACTGCTGTATCCACCCTATACACCTCGTGTTCGCCGGCTGATAGAGCTGGTAATCAAATATTTATAATCAGGGTGAATTATATGAATCAATCGGATAATAACCGGCAATATGATTATGACTTTATCGTAATCGGTTCAGGTTTCGGAGGTTCCGTTTCGGCTCTGCGTCTTTCCGAAAAAGGGTACAAAGTACTTGTAATTGAAAAGGGTAAATGGTTCCATAGTGAGGATTTTCCAAAAACGAACTGGCACCTGAGCAGGTGGCTCTGGATGCCGCTGCTGCGATTTTTCGGATTCTTCAAGATTACTTTCATGAAACATATTACCATTCTTTCCGGTATCGGTGTGGGCGGCGGTTCGCTGGTCTATGCCAATACTCTGCCGGTACCGAAAAAGGAATTCTTCGAAGCGGAATCATGGAGCCATCTGGCAGACTGGGAAACC
>JAJRVZ010000260.1 GCA_024277055.1 Calditrichota bacterium | reverse complement strand
CGGGTTGCATTGCGTCAAGACTCATTCGGTAGAGACCTTGCCGGGTAGCCAGCCAGAGGTTTTTTTCATCAACCGCCAGCTGGTTAATGCGAACATTATTAAGGGTTCTTTGCTCGGGTTCACGAATAGTATAATCCGGCAGATTGATCCAGTTGAACCAGTACATGGTAGCAACAAAAATACGGTTATTCAAAACCAGCAGATCATTAATCTCGTCGGATTCCAGCCCGGCCTGAACGGACAATGATTTCCAGCGTGATTTACTGAGATCGTATATGGCCACCCCCTGTTCGGTTCCGAAAGCAATAAACCAGGCTCCCGAATCAATCACCCGTACCCGGTCATCGTATAGTCTTGAAATAAAAGGTGCTTCGAAATACTCCCACTCATCATTATCGCGATCCCAGTGAACGATGCCGCCGATGGTGCCCGCATTGTTCTGCATGCCTCCGATCCAGACATGTGAACCTGCCAGCAGCACGTCCCGCGGGGAAATGTCTGAAATGGATTGCGGCAGAAAATCAAGTGTCAGGGTAAACAGGTCGGCACGGGCCGGTCCCAGGCCGGTTGTACCGAACCATACCCTCTGCCACTGGTCCGTAACCCTGTCCGTCAGTTTGAATTCACGGTTTTCACGATCATAAACCGTTCCGTCAAGATGGTAATTGTAATATATGCTGGTAAAGAAATCGGGCAGATAGGAGTTGGGTGGTCGAAAATAAAGCGGGTAGCGTGATTTCTTTTTTCTGTTCATCTCCGAGAGTTCAGACAGATTCGGCGCACGGCGCTGCGGCATGGTTTTGATGGAAGCCGGTTGCCAGTACCCGTCGGCGAAACGCAGAACGTCGATTCCTTTATCCGTGCGCGCATACATATTGCCATCATTGGCGTTATAGACGATTTCCAGTACACGATTACTGCGCAGGCCGTTACTGGTGGTATAGGGATAGGCCCAGTAATTCCGGTATTTGTCGTAACGGAGAATGCCGCCGTTCTGTGTTGCAAAGTAAATATAATCTTCATCGATATCGATTGAATTTATATACAGCGCGTAGGCATAGGATATCCAGTCATCGGGGCGATAGTGGGTAAATCTGTGCACTTCCAGTGTATGAACAACCTGGGCACTGATAAGAGACGTCATTCCCGTGGTCAGTATAAAAATTATCTGAAAAATAAATCCGGAACCCTTAAAATGCTTTCTCATACACAATCCTGTTTCTCAACGTGAAAGGTCGGCAATTTCTTTATAAAGATATGATTTGAATTTCTGTGGCAGTACCTGCTCATCAAAACTTTTAATTTCGAAAATGAAATCAGGGTCGGAAACATATCTTTTTATAATTTCCTGTGCTTTGCTGTTTTTTCCAAGGGCGGAAAGTGCGGCGATGATCAAAATATTATCGAGTAAATCCGGAACATCGATCCCGCTCAGAATTTTTAACGCCGCATTATATTGGCGGTCGCGGATCAGGTTGGTCGCCAAGCGGAAAACCAGCGCATCGTTTTTCAGGTTTGCATGGGCAATTTCCAGAACAGCGGAAGACAGACCGTGTTTACCGAAATGATCGAAATAATCAGCCACCAGAAAGAAATCATCCAGCCGGGCTTCAGCCGTACGAATTCGGATAAATGCCTCGGAAACACCGTCATCGTGAATGGGGAGCGCCGGTTCTTTAATGAATAAGATTTTATATGCCTGCAGCGGAATTATTTTTAACATAAGATTCGACATACCGATTTAATCGTTCAATTTTTTCCTTTAAAACCCTGACAACCAGAATTGTTTCATCGTCATGATATTGCCGTTCAATAATATGTCCGAATTTTGCAATGGAATTCTGTAAATGGCTTTTCTGATGCGGCAGAGAAACGGTGCGTATCAGGTAGCGCTGGTTGATTATGTCGGAAACGCGATTTTTGAATTTTTCCAGCCGAATTTTCTTTGCCGCGGAAATAAACAATGCATCGGGAAATTTGTGCTGTAATGCACCAAGCAATGATACGTTATCCAGCAGGTCGACTTTATTCAATACGAGCAATACCGGTTTTTCGCCGATTTCCAGTTCGCGCAATGTCTGGTTTACGACGGAAATATGTTCATCAAATTTCGGGTGACTGACGTCTACGACATGAATCAACAGATCCGCTTCGATAGCCTGCGCCAGCGTGGTTTTAAAAGAGGCAATGAGATCATGGGGCAGTTTGCGAATAAAACCGACCGTATCGGACAGCATCAAATGCAATCCTTCGCCAAGTACCATTTTGCGGGTTGTGGTATCGAGGGTGGCGAACAATTTGTCCTCCACCAGGGCGCCGGCATTGGTAAGTGCGTTCATCAGGGTTGATTTACCGGCATTGGTATAGCCAACCAGCGCCGCCCGGAAGAAGACCTGCTGATTTTTACGCTGCATGGCTTTCTGCCGCTCGATTTTTTTCAATGTTGCCTGCAGGTGTGCGATGCGGTTTCGAACCAGCCTGCGGTCGGTTTCCAGCTGGGTTTCTCCGGGGCCCTTCGTACCGATACCCCCGACCTGCCGGGAAAGGTGAGTCCATTGCCGGGTCAGTCTCGGCAGCAGATAATTCAATTGAGCCAGTTCCACCTGTGTTCGGGCCTGTTTGGTCTGGGCGTGGGCTGCGAAAATATCGAGAATCAGACCGGTCCGGTCCAGTACCTTAACTTTAGTTAGCTGTTCGAGGTTGCGCGCCTGCGCGGGCGCCAACTCATCATCGAAAATAACCAGATCGATATCTTCTTCGGAGATACGCACGGCCAGTTCGTCCGCCTTGCCCCTGCCGATAAAATATGCGGAATCCGGAGCTTTTCGATCCTGAATTATGGAATTTATTACCTGTGCGCCGGCGGTATGTGCCAGCGAGGCCAGCTCCTGAATATGTTCTTCAACCTGATGGCGATGGGTAAGGGGGGTCGCCAACCCGACAAGTATACAGCGTTCCTGTTCGGCGTGTGTTTGAATGATGTGCGTTCTATGCATAAAACGGTTATTGCTGATTGCGCCCTTCCATTTTTTTTACGACGAATATTTCAAATATTAAACATAAAACGGCAAGAAATACAAATAATTTCCACAATTCCTTTCCGAAGCGGGCTTCCTGTAACTGTACCGGTTCCAGTTCAACATCATTTATCCAGACCGGTTTTCCCGGGTGCGCACGCAATTGCTTTTTATCGATGTGCGGATTTTGCAGATAGCGGTTGTCAATATTTACGGGAATAACAGCCTCGGTTCTATTCGTGGATGCAAGGGTATAAAGCCCGGCGGTTGACGGTAAAATCGAAAACTGAAAGTGGTCCGCTTTTACTTCCGGTTGCAGCGGTATGGATTGGGTCGCGTTCACTGTCAGGCTAAATGCTTGTTCGGGCACCGTTCCCGGGAAGCGGAATATGTACTTTTCTCCGGGCATACCGGGCGCAATCAGTAAAAACTGTCCGCTGGCGGCCATGGTAATCATACGTGTCAGTAACGGAATAAACAGCCCCTTGAACGGCAGTTCGTTCCAGAGGGGAGTCGGAAAACTTGTAAGCAGGTAAAGCCGTTTATCCGTCATATTGGAAGAAACAAGTAGTGGGTCGTTATTGAGCAAAACCAGATCTCGCTGCGTCGCCTTCGTATTTAACACTTTGAAATATCTGTAGAACCCTGGTGTTTCGATTTGCGGATTTTCCCGGCGGAAAATCCCTCTGAACAGCGGATGTTGAAAATTAATATCTTTCAGTGTAAAAAATCCGTCTTCCTTTTCAGCGGCGACCAGCTCACCGATTCTGAAATTAAGACCGGCTGACTTCAGAAATTGGTTGAGCTGAACGGGCGAAGTGTATTCACCGGGAAACAGTACAACTCCGCCGCCATTGCGCATGAATCTTACCAGCCTGTTTGACAATGCCGCGGAAAGGGTCGGCGGATCACTCAGGCAGATAACCTGAAAATCATCAAAATTCAGTCGTTGAAAGGAGGCGTAGGTTTCACTTTTGATATCCAGGCCCGGCGCGCTTTGAAGGGCTTCCAGTGCAGCTTCCAGATATACGGAATTATTCCGGCCTACGAACAAAATACGGCGTACATCGGGCATGGTAAAAGCAAAATACCGCCGGTTGTCCGGTAAAAAGTCATCATCGGGAATTTCTACATATCCGCTTTTCCAGCCGGGTTGCCCCGGCACAAAGGTCATTTCAACGGTTTCGGAAGAAAGACCCGAAAGCGAGATTCTCCGGTGAGATTGTCGCGAACCGTTTACAAACAGATGTATGTCCACGTTTTGTGTTTCGACGACCTCGCTCCGCAATCGCACCCGCAGGGAAAGCGGCGTATTCGTTTCCACCAGCCGATTGGCCATATATATGGAGTCCACGGCAATGTTAAAGTAGTTGCCGGCGATGGTTTCAACAAAATAGGTTCGAACCTGTTCGCTGCTTAAAGACGCCATTGACTCAAAAACGGAGCGGTGGCGATCGTTGATTTCGAAATCGGAAATCACGATCAATTCATTGTTGTAATTTACATGCTTTTTGAACAGGCGGTTGATCGTATCCAGAACCGCCGGCCAGTTTGCCGTGCGCTGTCCGGCCCGCAATTTTAATAATTTCAGAGTATCGGTCAAAACGGCTTGCGGTTCGGTTGCGGGAATTATGAATACCTGATCCTGTGCCGTGTAAGAGCGCAAAACTTCGCGGCAGGCCTTCAGGGCACGGGCAAAGCGCAGGCCGTTGTCATCGTAGCGGTTCATGTTTACGCCGTTGTCAACAACTATGACCGCCGTGGTGCGGGCGCTGCCGTCGGATGTAGCGGTTGTTTCGGTGAATGTTGGGCGCGCGAAGGCCAATACGAGGAATATGATAAGCAGCGTACGCAACAGAATCAGCAGAATTTGATAGAGACGCAGTTTTTTCAGGCGTTGTTTTTCCAGTAATTTCAGAAAGCGAATACTGCTGAAGGGTACGCGTTTCGTCCGTTGCCGGTTGAACAAATGGATGAGCAGCGGGATCAGTGCGGCGAACAGTGCCGAAAGTATTAGTGTATTTATAAAGGTAAACATTAATTATTTTCTTTTCAGTTCCGGGTTGCAATTTATGTATTTATAAGATATTAATACAGAAATGTTTCTTGAAAAAATGGCCGCAGTCCGATAAATTCGGAGATAAGCAAGGTTAAGCCATGAAACAGGTAGCACCCTATACAAAGCTGGCACAGATTTACGACCGGTTAATGGATCATGTAAATTACAGGGAATGGTCACGCTATATTCAACAGTTATTTCAATTTGCCGAATCCCCGGTGGTAGATATACTTGATGTGTCCTGTGGAACGGGCAGCCTGCTTACCTATATCGGGAAGCAACGCTTTACCTGTTTCGGAAGCGATAGTTCGCTTGAGATGCTGTTGCAGGCCAATAAAAAGTCCGCACTGAAAAATTGCAGCCTGGTATCGGCTGATGCTGCAAACCTGCCCTTAAGGGAGGACAGCTTTGATGCCGTTTTGTTCCTTTACGACAGCATCAACTACCTTCAGCAGCCGGGGGACGTGCTCGCCACCTTAAAGGAAATCGGCCGGGTGTTGAGACGCGGGGGAGTGCTGATTTTCGATGTCGTAACCCCTTACCAATGCAGAGAATACTATTTCGATTATTACGAAAATGAGTTCTGGGGACAGAGCGGATATCACAGGCACAGTTACTACCGGGAAGATGAGGGGCGGCAAAATAACGATTTCCAGATTTTTATCGGCGAAGAGATTTATGAGGAAAAACACAGTCAGCGTATTTATACACGTATGGAACTGGATAAACTTATTGCGGGAAGCGGGTTGGAACAGATTGCAGCCTTCGATAATTTTACCCTGATGCACGCAAACGAAAATTCGGAAAGGATTCATTTTGTCTGCCGGAAATCAAAGGATTTTAAATGATTGAATTCTATAATGTCAGCCTGTCCTATAACGGCAAGCGGATTCTGAATAATATCACCTTCCGGATATTGAAAGGAGAGTTCGTATATTTGATAGGGGCAAGCGGTGCGGGAAAATCCAGTATTCTGCGAATGATCTATTTCGATGATTTTCCGGACAGCGGCACGGTGATTGCCAATCAGTTCAGTTCAGCAAAAATAACGGCTAAAGAAATACCCTATGTCCGCCGCAGCCTCGGAGTGATTTTTCAGGATTTCAAATTGTTACCCGATCGTAATGTTTTTGATAATATCGCATTTTCAATGCGGGTTACCGGGGTAAAGCCAAAGGAGATAAGAAAAAAGGTTTTGCGTATGATTGCAGAACTGGGACTGGGACCGAAACGTAACCATTTACCCCTCGAACTGTCCGGCGGTGAGCAGCAAAAAGTTGCCATTGCCCGTGCGCTGGTCAACAACCCGTTCATTTTACTGGCTGATGAACCGACCGGCAACCTGGACCCGGTGGCAAGCATGGAAATATTGGAAATTCTGCAACGGATCAACAGTCGGGGTACGGCTGTGTTGATGGCCACACACAACTACGGCCTGATAAAAAAATATCCACACCGAACCATGAAACTTGAAAACGGAGAACTGGTCGAACAATGAGCCTGTTATTCAGTATCGGGGAAGGCATCCGCGGAATGGGCAAAGCACGCCTGGCGATGACACTTTCGGTTTCATCCATGATACTTACTCTGTTGCTGCTGGGTTCATATCTTATTTTTGCCCTGAACCTGAACCAGTGGATTACCGATCTGCGTGAAAAAGTGGAAATCGAAGTGTTTATGGAGCCGGAAGCCAGGCAAACATCCATCGCACAGGTGAAACAGGCCCTCGAAAAACAGCCGGAAATCGAAACCGTTCAATACGTAAGCAAAGCAGATGCCGCGAAAAGATTTGAAGAAGAATTCGGACAGAATATCTACGATATTCTTGAGAGCAATCCTCTTCCGCCGTCCTTCATCGTGCAGCTGAAAGAACCCTATCGCAGTTCCAAAAAAATTATGGAACTGGCCGCCGGCTGGAAAAATTTACCGGAAGTGGATGAAGTGGTTTACCAGAAAATGCTGCTGGCTGCCCTGGAAAACTACATACGCTGGATACAGCTGGGAGCCGTTGCCGCAGGACTGTTTATAACAATTATCAGCATTTCTCTGATATACAATACGATCCGCCTGACGGTTTATGCCAGAAAAGATATGATATACATAATGCGGCTGGTGGGGGCGACCGAACGATTTATAAAGCGTCCTTTCCTGGTTGAAGGTTTAATACAGGGGCTGATCGCGGCGGTATTCGCAAGCCTGATCGTTTTTTATGGTGTTAAAATCGTAAAGACGTTTATTTATCCTTATATTACGATGGATAATCGCATTTATGTCGGTATGTTGCTTTTTGCGGTAGGCATCGGCTTTGTCAGCGCCGGTCTCAGTGTGCGTAAATACCTGAGGATCGTTTGAAGCGGAATATTGCAAAGGTTTGAAGTAGAACCAAATGTATCCGATAATAGTACAATAGCATCAAATGTTGACAAGGCATTAAGTTGGTCATAAATTTATTCGCTTTTTGCTAATTGAAAGCAGCTATGGAAAATATAGATTTAAATAACAGGGAAAAAGAAATACTCGAAGCGGTCGTTCGGCAGTTCGTGCTGACCGGTAATCCGGTCGGGTCACGCACCCTGTCAAAAACGAGCGGCGCGAAATTAAGTCCGGCATCGATTCGAAACGTAATGGCGGATCTCGAGGAAAAGGGGTATCTGAATCATCCGCATACTTCGGCCGGAAGAATTCCGACGACAAGGGGCTATCGGCTTTACGTTGATAAATTGATTGAAATTGCCGATCTGAGTGAGATGGAACAGGAAATCATCGCGGAGAATCTCCAGACTTACGAAGGGGATATCGACAAAATCATGGAAACGGCGGTCCGGGTTCTGGCCCAGATATCCAATCAGCTGGGCGTTATCCTGACTCCGCGCTTCGAAGAAGCCGTTCTGCGCAAACTGGAAATTCTTGAAATATCCAGTAACC
The DNA here is from genome assembly GCA_024277055.1 of Calditrichota bacterium. GTDB lineage: Bacteria > Calditrichota > Calditrichia > JAJRVZ01 > JAJRVZ01 > JAJRVZ01. The sequence goes on along the minus strand of JAJRVZ010000260.1, from coordinate 325 downwards.
GGGTTCTGCTGGTATTGAATTTAAAAAACGCCATTGCCAAAACAATCATGCTGGAGGTTGAACATCAGATTCCCCCGGAAAGATTGAACCGATTGACGCAACTGCTGAATGAACGTCTTTCGGGGCTGACGCTGAGTCAAATCAGGGCGACTTTCCGTGAGCGTCTGGTGGATATGGCTGCCGAACAAACCGGCTTGATAAGATTGTTTATCGAATCGGCGGATAAACTTTTCGATCATCAACGGTTTGCGGATGTTAAATATACGGGTACGACCAACATGCTGGCCAAGCCGGAATTCGCCGACATCGAAAAATTTTCCGCCCT
>JAJRVZ010000259.1 GCA_024277055.1 Calditrichota bacterium | reverse complement strand
GGAAAATATGATAAAAATAAAAAATATCAATCCCAACACCATTCAGCAGGCAGTGAACAGGGCGGAAAAAGAAGTCGACCGGTCCATACAGAAAGCGGCCGATGAAACCCTGCGTGATCTGCGTCTGAAGGATGTTCATCCCAAAATTAAAGAATGTCTGGGACGGTTGAAATTTCGTTACAGCTATGGTCAGAACATGTTGCAGCATTCAAAGGAAGTGGCCTTGCTTTCGGGGGCAATGGCCGCCGAGCTGGGATTTAATGTGAAACTGGCTAAAAGAGCCGGGCTGTTTCACGACATCGGCAAAGCGCTCACGACGAATTCAGAGGGAAGTCATGTGACACTTGGGGTGGAATTATGTGAACAGTACAAAGAGCATGAAGTAGTCGTCAATTCAATCATGGCGCACCATGAAGAGGCTGAGCCGATTTCACCGATTTCGGTAATCGTAACCGCTGCGGATAAAATCAGCGGAAGTCGTCCGGGTGCCCGGCGCGACACACTTGAAGCCTATACAAAACGAATTACCGGTCTGGAAGAGATCGCCAATTCGTTCGAAGGGGTGAACAAAACCTATGCTATTTCCGCGGGACGGGAAATTCGTGTAATTGTTGAACCGATGCAGGTGGATGACAAGAAGTCTGAAATACTGGCCTCGGAAATTGCCGGAAAGATCAAGGAATCGATGGAATATCCGGGTAATATCAAGGTTTGCGTCATCCGGCAGACCGTTGCTGCAAAACTGACGGATGAATATAGGGGAAACAACGGGAAAAAATACCAGAAAGACAACCGCAATCGAAATCAACAGCAGAATACGCCCAGGCAACAGCAGAATAACTAACAGATTCTAAATGAAAACGGGTTCTTCGGAACCCTTTTTTTTGTCCGCATTCAGCACTGTATAAAACGAAAAAATGAATAGCAGGTCGAAAAATTGTTCATATTTCGCTTGTGAAATATTTTTTTTGACCGTATATTAAGACAAAATAGTCTTAAATAGGTGGACAATGGAGTATCGATCTGTTTCCTTAAAATATAAAACCGGTATCACCAATTTTCTGGGCAGATTTCGTTCCTATATAATTTCTCTTGAAGCACAGCGCATACGTTCAATTGTGCAAATGGGATTTTTGTTTCTTGTTTTAATTATTGGTTTCGAGTTTTACGGCTTCGTAGCCTATCACCAGAGCGGCGGACAGGGGGCCTATTTTTCACGGCCGCCGGGAGTTGAGGCTTTTCTTCCCATCAGTGCACTGATCAGCCTTAAGTACTGGATTCTCAGTGGTGTATTAAACACCATACATCCGTCGGGTCTGGTCATTTTCCTGATTATTCTCATTCTCGGTTTACTTTTTAAGAAAAGTTTCTGCAGCTGGGTCTGTCCGGTCGGTCTGTTTTCGGAAAGCCTCTGGCAACTTGGTAATAAAATATTCGGTAAAACCATTACTCCCTGGCGCTGGCTGGATTATCCGTTGCGCTCACTGAAATACTTACTGCTGGTATTTTTCCTTTATGCCATTGTCTGGCAAATGAACATCGCTGATCTTGAATTGTTCATTTACAGTCCTTACAACAAAGTGGCCGATGTGAAAATGCTGTTGTTTTTTATGAATATCAGCGAATTCGCACTGTGGACAATCGGCGTTCTCGTTTTGCTGTCGGTAGTGATTAAGAATTTCTGGTGTCGTTATCTCTGTCCCTACGGTGCATTGCTGGGATTCCTCAGTATGTTCAGTCCGATTAAAATAACCCGTAACGCCGAAACGTGTATCGATTGTGAGGAATGCACGATAGCCTGTCCGAATGCCATCAAAGTGCATTCGGCGAAGAAAGTGATTTCGGATGAGTGTACGGCATGTGCGCTGTGCATTTCCGCCTGCCCGCTAGAGGATACCCTTGCGCTGAAAACAAGCACCAGATCCAAACCGATTCCGGTCTGGAAATTCGGGGTAGCTGTTATCCTTGTTTTCGTGTTGGGAACATCGCTGGCAAATGTTACAGGATACTGGCACAACTCGATAAGTGATTCGGAATACCAGCGCAGGATTCAGGAAATTAATAAACCGGTCTATGATCATAACCGGGGACAAGTACCGAAATACGGACCGGAGGACTGATTGGAGTTTTATAATGATCTGGCGGCCGATTATGATGAGATGATCTCATTTGCAAATCGGCTACCGGAACAAATAAAGATTTTTAAAGAACTGTTACGAATATATCCTGCAGAGACCATACTTGACGCCGGATGCGGCAGCGGTTTTCATTCTATCGCACTTTCCCTGGCGGGGCATTCGGTAACGGGAATCGATATTTCCGATAAAATGCTGGCACAAGCGAAAAAAAACGCGGAACAATATGACGCCGATATTCGGTTTTATCGATCTTCTTTGTCTGATATCAGGATTCCCGGAACGGAAAATTTTGATGCCGTTTTTTGTCTTGGAAATACGTTCGTGCACCTGCCCGACGATCAGGCCAGAAAAAAGGCGTTGTTCACATTTATCTCACGACTGGCCGCGAACGGATATGTGTTCATTGAAATATTAAACTACGATAAAATTCTTAAAAACAGACCGCGGCAAATTTCTGAAAAAAAAGTGGGCGACAGTATTTATCTCCGCAGTTATGATTATCTGGAAAAGGCCATACGTTTTAACCTGGAAATCATAAAAAACGCTTCAAAACATAAAATATCGATTATGCTTTATCCCATCCGTTCGTACGAATTCCTGGATTTGATAAGTTCCGTCGGGGTAAATAAGTATGACGTATTTGGATCACAAAAACTGGAAGCGTTTGATCCGGAAAAATCAAACAATTTGGTAGTCCTACTCAATCCATAATTTAAGGAGGGTTTATGCGTTACGCATTAACTGTTTCGGTGCTGATGTTGCTATCCGGAATGTTGCTGGCAGATAGCTGTGTGACCTGCCATCAAAAGGAAACGCCTGGAATCGTAGGCGACTGGAAAGCAAGCAAACATTTCAGCGAAGAGGTAACATGCTCCACCTGCCACGGGGATGCGCACAATTCTGCTGAAAATGCCTCACTGGCAAAAATTCCCACCCCGGAAACCTGTGCCACCTGTCACGAAGATCAGGTCGCCCAGTACAAGAAAGGAAAGCATTCCATCGCCTGGGCTGCAATGAAAGCAATGCCGACTACACACTGGAAACCCAGCCAGTTGATCGAAGGTATGAAAGGCTGTGGCGGATGTCATAAGATCGGTCTCAAATCAGAAGAAGAAATAGCGGAATTGAAAAAGAACGGATCCGGGTTTGGAACAGCTTCCTGTGACGCCTGCCATACGAGACACACTTTTTCCAAAAAAGAAGCTCAGCAGCCGGAGGCTTGCCGTACCTGCCATATGGGTTTCGACCATCCGCAATGGGAAATGTACAGCGGTTCCAAACACGGTGTCCGCTACATGATGAAAAGGCAGGGAGTGCTGCCGGAGTCAGCCGCCGCACCAAGCTGCCAGACCTGTCATATGCAGGACGGCAATCACGAAGTACGGACGGCATGGGGTTTCCTGGCAGTACGCACCAACGGGTTGGCCAAATATCCAGGGGAAAGTGATGAATGGTGGAATAACCGGGTAACCATTTTACAGGCGCTCGGTGTATTAAGCCCCGAAGGAAAGCCCACGGGTCGTCTGGATGTGGTTCAGCAGGCGGATGTGGCCAGGCTTAGTGCGGAAGCGTTCGACAAAGAACGGGAAAAAATGATCAAAACCTGCAGCCAGTGCCATTCAGAAAATTTTGCCAGGGCGGAATTGCGAAAGGGTGATGAAGTCATTGAAGCGGGTGATAAATTGCTGGCCGAAGCCATCAGAATAGTCGCAGACTTGTATAAAGATGGAATTCTGCAAAAGCCGGAAAGCTATGCTTTCAATTTTCCCGATTTGCTTACCTTTCATGATGCTCCGACACCGATAGAGCAAAGGCTTTTCGTTATGCATCTGAAACATCGGATGCGCCTGTTCCAGGGGGCGTTTCATGCGAATCCGGACTACACGCTCTGGTATGGATGGAATGAGATGGTAATGGATTTGTCTGAAATTAAACGTCTGGCAAAGGAGATGCGCGCCGGGAAATAAATGCTGTCCTGATGTAACGCAGGATTACCCGGTGTAAGCGATTCGGAATTTGTCTTTATTTTACGGGGTTTATTGAACATATTTATTCCGGTTGATAGTTAAAACCCATCCTCGAAAAAGGGGATGGGTTTTTTTGAGCTACTTCAATAGGAGGAGTCGTATATGTGCTCGTCGTGTGCTGCTTTTATTACCTTCGGCTGAATGCGCAGGGAGATTATTATTTTCAGCAGAATGTAGAATATCAGTCCCTGCATGCTCAGAAACGCAACCAGTTTCACCAGAGCAAAAGACGGGGCCAAAAAGCGAATCGCCCAGGAAGACAATTCATTGATTATTCCCGCAGAGAAAACCCCGATAATGACCAGTCTTTTATTTCTTGGACGACCGTTGGTAAAAATTACAAGATGGGTGATCAACAACAATACCATAACCATCATGGCTGCATGTCCGTGCGAAACCTCCAGCATGGAATTAATATTACGTGCCGGCCGGAAATCAACCGCGGAGCCCCGGTAATAATTGGCAATACTTTCCGGAGTAAAACCCAGTTTGCTGATAAACAGTACAAAGGTAAGTAGCCAGAATAAACCGAGAAATACCATTGAAAATGTGAGTGCCAGATTTATTTGCGGGTTTTTCTGAAAGCCGCCGTTGGTCATATATTTCATTTGTCATCCCTGATCTTTTGGTCAAATAAGTAAACGATTTTTCTAATTTCCCTGCTGAACATTTGTGCCGTCAACGTCGCACCGGTGGTGACCGGAATGTCATTATACAGCCGGAAAGGGGCCGGAGGCTTCTTTTTAAAAAATATAGCCAGCCAGTTTTGCGGAGGGCGGTAACCCGGTGGCTCGTGAAAGGCAAGAATCTTTATGTCTTTTACTGCTCCGCTCTGATCAAGCAATACACCGATTACGGCCGGTTGTGTGCGGATTATCTCATTCACGAAAAACAGGTATGCTGTGCTGCTGTCCATTTGCTGCGAAACATAGTAACTGATCACCGGTGATTTGAAACGCGCGGATACTTTTTGCTGCAAAAGTTCAAGTTCCTTTTTGTTCAGATAAACCCGATGCTTTTTCACCGCAGTCGTATCGTTGAAAAACTCAGGCAGGAAACGTTCGTAAGGTGATTTTCCGCCTACGGCCACGACAGTGCAGAAGAACACAAAGAGTACCAAAAGGAATAATATTTTTTTCATCAACAATCCTAAAACATGTAACCCATAGTCAGATTCATCTGGTCTGTCGCCGTGCCGGCGTCATTCCGGTTATTGCGAAATTCCCATTTGAACACGATCTGCGGATGGGGTTTAAAGGCCAATCCCGCTGCCACGACCTGAAAACGATTTGCAGGATCTGCACGGAACCCTGCCGGCATTTCTTCCTGCAGGTCCAGCGTCTCGAAATGAAAATACGGCGAAAGACTCTGTTCACTTTGTACAAAGAAAGGCAGCACATTCAGTCCCGCCGTTACATAAAAACCGGACATTTTTTTTGCAATGGCGGATTTTCCACTTTTGCCCAGTACGTCATTTAGAATAGCACTGTCCTCCACCCATGCAGCTGCATACAGCCCACGGATATGCAATTGTTTCCAGTGCATATCGGTGTGAAGGCTGAACAAGGTTGTTGCGGCGTTAATATCCGACCCGCCTGTTCCGTTCAGGCCCTGACCGGAATTACCCCGGTAAAAGCTGAACCCGATACGGTTGCCGGACCAGCTCGTATAATCAACTCTACCGCTGACGGCGAAACTTTCAGCAATACTTTTTGCTCCCTTTTGCCGGCCGCCGCGCAGGCCGGAATCACCGGACCATTTCTCAGCCCGCATGCCTTCGCTCAGATACAATTTGAGTTCCCAGCTATCCGCCGGACGCGAAAGAATTCCAATTCCATTCGCTCGCCACGTAGTCGGAATAATATAACGCTCAACCAGCGGACGCGCACTGCTGAGATAGGTCGGCGGTTCATGAAATTCATTGATGATTCCCACCGGTATAAGCAGCATTCCGGTGCGGACAGACCATTGCCGGCTCAGCGCAAAATCCAGGTAGGCAAATTCAACCGATACCTCTCCGCCCATTCCGGTGGAGGCGTGTTCGTATTCGATTTCACTGTTGAAAAGAATACGGCTGTTGAAATGATAACCGAAATAGATAATATTGCGCAAAAAATCCAGCCGGTCGGATTTACCGTTTGCTGTTCCGGCATCATTTTCTCTGCTGAAGTTTTCATAAACCATTTCACCGTAACCGGCAATGGAAAACGGGTTCGTGGAATGGTATACCTGGGATGCGGAAGGACCGAGTCCGTACGAAGCAACCTCGGTTTCTGCCGGTTGAAGATTATTGTTCTGCATGTTTTCCAGCTGATCCGCCAGGATTTCAATACGTTCGGACAGTATTTTCAGGCTGTCGCTTTTGGTCGGTTGCGCCAATGCTGATGCACCGATTACGATCAGAAAAACTAATACATGAAAAACATTCCCTGCAGACATGACCGATTCCTTTCAATTGTTTATAATGTCGGTTTTCTGGTTTCTCGAATTATTCAGTATTTCGCTGAGGCGGTCGAAACCGCTGATTTGTTCTGCGGCTGTTTTTACAGACCGGCAAAACCGTGATTTATCGCGTGCATCGATACGAAAGGCAACCGGTCCTGTTTCGATGTGCAGCTCGGAACAGCCGGTGGTTTGTGTGCTGTACGGTTCCAGTTCCAAAGCAAAATTGATAAATGCCGCATTAGTAAACTTGATGGAAAAATTCCGGTACCACAACCGGACCGAATTACAGGTGCAGCAGGAGATCGTGACGACCTCATTTTGAATTATTATCTGGCTTTTATCCATTCTCTCTCCCGGCAATTCAGTTGGACGCTTACTTTTTCTCCGTATTTTCATTTATGTTGATAGTTGAATTGACTGAAATTTGAGATTCGTTTTGCTGCGAAAAGGTCTGTAAAAATTTGGCCAGGGCATTACTGCTCTCCCGACTGATCAAATGTTCCATTTTGCAGGCGTCGATTTCAGCCTGTGCGGTGGATACGCCCAGCACATCGGTGAAAAAACGCTGCAGCAGTGCCCGGCGGGCCAGAATGGATTTTGCCAGCGAGCGTCCTCCGGCGGATAAGCGCAGGAAACGGTTTTCGTCTTCTTCAATCAACCCTTTTTCACGAAGCGTTTTTAAGGTAATTGAGGCACTGCCCCGGCTGATGTTAAGGCGTCGGGACACATCGATAGGGCGCGCGTAGCCCTGTTCACGTCGCAGTTCGTAGATCGTCATCAGGTGATGAGCTACACTGTGCGATGTTTCGTTTTTTTCAAATTCTTTCCATGTGTTAGTCATGGTATACCTCATGAATGAATAACAAACAAATGTTATATTAATATAACAACTGTTAAAATATAAAACCAAAAGTTAAACGGCGCAACATTTTTTTGTGAATTTTGTTTTTTTGCTTTTAATTTTTTCCTGTTCTATATTTCGCCCATTGATCTGTGAAATATTTGAATTCAGTGCACGGGAAGCGCGGTGAAATTCCGCCACTGCCCCGCAACTGTGAAAACCGGCGAAATCCGCATTGGGCCACTGTATTAAACGGGAAGGCGCGGAGAGTAGGCTAAGGTTTAAGTCAGGAGACCGGCTGAGTTCAAATCGTCCGTTAACCTTCGCGGGAGAGGTTGGATGCAGAACTGAATCGTTGCAATTTATTGTTTTCCCGCCCCGGCGGGTTTTTTTTATCCCCGAAATCGGGGCGCACCATGCAACCACCATCCTGATCCTTTCCCCGACAACCTGAAAGCCGAATGAAAACAGCACTGTTGTTTCTCGCCGTATCCGGTATGCTGCCGGCACAGCACATTCAATTTGTAGATTTGTGGTCGCAAATGCCACTGGACTCTGTAATTATCGAAACTCCCGCCGGTACGTTCATCAGCGAAAGTTCGGGAACTGTAAATTTTGATAAATTCAATGAATCCGGAATTGAATTGACCGCGTTTCATGTCGGGTATTTCCCGAAAAAATTCATTTTGAAAAAGAAGATACGCAGAAGAGTAATCGCTTTGCAGCCGATAACCTTCGCCCGGGTTCTGCAAATCGAGGCCGTGCGGCCCGGAGCGGGACAGATAGATATTTATGGTGTCGGCGAAAGGATTCAATTGCCTGCCGATCAAATTGTCACCTCCGAAAATCTGATTGACCAACTGGCGCAACTGCCGGGGCTGTTCATAAAAAATTATGGTGCAACCGGCGCCCTTAAAAGTATTTCTCTGCGGGGACTGGGCGCAGAGCATACTCAATTGACTTACGACGGTATTCCTCTGAACAGCCCGCAACTGGGTTCGGCCGACATGGCATTCATCGATTTCAGCCGGTTAAAACAGGTGGATGTTTACCGGGGCGGCAACAGCAGTCTGAGCGGAAGCGGAACCAGTGGCGGCATAATTAATTTTATTCCGGCACAACCGGATTCCTTAACCCGTGTCGGACTTCAATTTCAGGCGGGAAACTGGCAGCGCCGGGGCGCGGTAGTTTCTGCGGAAAGCAAATTATCCGGATTATTTCAGCGTACTTCCGTACAGTATGAACATTCGGCCGATGATTACCCGTTTACATTTGTGAGCAGAAAATATAATCGCCGCAACAGCGGTTTTGAAAAACTATCCGCAGGTATGCTGGTCGGTGACCTTTCAAACCGTTTCCTGGCGGAGTGGCGCTGGCAGAGGTTTGAGCGGGGGGTTCCGAAGGCGGTACTCGGCAGCGTTAAGGAACAGGACAATGCCCGGCAAAAGGACGACCAATTGTTGATGCGTCTGCGTTGGCGTCCGAATCCCATGACCCGGCTGCAGATTTATTACCTGCGAAACGAAATGCGTTACCGCGATCCCGATCTGCAAATCGGTACAAAATTTCTTGACAGCCGCCACCGAAGTTACCGGAGCGGACTGCAGGCAGGATATGACACCGGCGCCGGTCCGTTGCTCCTGCACGTACGATTCGAAGCAGACCTTACCGGGATTAACAGCAGCGAAGCGGGGCGACACAGGCGGACTCATATCGGTACTGCGCTGCTGGCAGATGCGGCACTATGGCATAAAAACGACTGGCAATTGAACGGTCAGCTGGCGGCCGGACTTGAAGGTTACCGGCCCGGGCTGAGCATTCTGCTCCCGCGCGGCGGATTTCAATTGAAAAACGGCGGGTTTCGCTGGTATGCATCCTACGGACGTAATTTTCGCATTCCCACTTTTAACGATTTATACTGGCAGCCGGGCGGCAATCCGAAGCTTCAACCGGAACAAAGCACGGCGCTGGAGAGCGGAATCGATTTCCGCTGGCAGGCATGGGGCGCATGGACGGTCCAACT
>JAJRVZ010000258.1 GCA_024277055.1 Calditrichota bacterium | reverse complement strand
GCGAACTCTATATCCACCGGACGTTCATATTTTTCTTCCAGGGTTTTCAACATTTCCCCGATCAGCTTTACAAACGGCGTCCGGCATATCAGGTTTTCGAACGTTACGATATGAAAGTCATTTTCGAAATCGGTTCCAAGCAGCGAAAGCGGACGAATGCGGTCCTCTTCAACTTTAGAAAAGATCAGCGTATTGGCCGGAAAATCAGCCCCGTACGTGCGCAGCAGTTTTTGGAGTTCGATGGTTTCAAAGGTTTCCGTCTCAAGATTGATCACATCAACATATTTTGGCGAATAGCGTACAATTTCATCGATGGAAACATTCACGCGCAGTTTCGGTTGTCCGGGTGCTATCAATATCGGATAATCGTCGCTCAAACGGTCAACAGCCCGCGTTCCCAACGCCGGTACCATGCGTATCAACCCGTCGTTTTGATTGATACGGCTCGACCACCGAAATTCATTGCGACTGAAAGCAACCCCGGCAAAAGCAGGCAGGAAATAGGGTCCTACTTTTCGGCCGACCACTTCCTGGATCATGATTCCCATTTCTTCGTGATAATCGAGTAAACCCTGCCCGGCACGGTACTCGATCGGATCCGGGCCGAAGGTTGAAGCATAAACTTCGGCGATGGCATCCATCAGTTCGGTCAGTCGCTTGCCCTTGCTGCCCCGATTGGCAATAAACAGACTCTTGTATTTCCCGGCGAAGGCAGCGCCCATGCGATCTTCCAGTAAACTGGAACTGCGGATAATGAGCGGCACTTCACCGAAATCATCCAGCGCCTGCGAAAGGCCGCGTACCATATCCGGCGGGAACGGTGAATTTTTAAATACCTGAACAACATAGGGATACTCCTGCCGGACGATACCAATATCTTTATATTTCAGTTCAATAATATCTTCCAGATTGTTATAGCTGATAAAATTCAAAATACCGTCGGAGGCCAGGTACCAGGTTTTGGGCGTCCGAATTTCACCAAACAATTCAGTCTCTTGCTGAAACTTTTTAAGAATCTGTTCGGCCAGAATCATTCCCGAACTTTTCCCGCCCAGTTTGCCGTGACTGTTGGTATGGTAAATTACCCGCTGAATGATCGAATAAAAATCCTCCACACTGATAAAATCCCGGGCAATATTCCCAAATGCATGCTGACTGCTGAGCATGCGATTGATCAGCGCCACACGAATACTCATCTCACGCGCTTCCGAAAGTTCCAGACCCTGCGGAGCGAGATGATGATATCGTTCCAGTGCGTTGGCGATTTCCGCCAGTGAAGTGCCCGAATCTTCCAGTGTATTTACCAGGAATCCGGAGCGATCTTCCTTAATCCATTTCTGGATCAACTCAACTATTTCATTGCCGCTGAGATGCTTCTCGGCCAGCTGATAGATTTCATTGGTCATCACCAGGAGATCACTGCCATCCAGTTTCTGAAAGGGGCGGTTCGATTCGCCCAGTAATTCGCCGGCTTCTCGGTAGACCGGGTTGATTTTTTCCAGCAATTCCCCGGCATTCGGTAAACCGGCCCAGCTCAGATAATTGATCATTTTTCTTGAAACGCGCAGTAATAGTTTTTGATCGGTTCGTTTCAGTAGATCGACAACTACATGCCATTCACGCCGGTTTTCATTTTGCATTTTTTGTTTCCGGGCAAACACCGATTTTAACTGCCGATGCAGCAGGTAAAAGCCGAGCTGTTCGGCGATCGTATTGATCAGTTTACGTTCCTCTTTCAGAAACGGGCCTTCGTCAGCCGGGGGACGTTCTTCCGTATAAAATACGTCGATCGAACCGAGCGGCTCATCCTGCATGAGTATCCGGGCGCTCTGTACCCATTGCGACTCTGTAAAACTTTCGTCATGATATTGCTTTTCACCCAGGGTGATCCGTGCACAGCAAACATCGGGAAACTGCCAGCCTGGTGGAATGGCGCGAATTATTTCCTCACAAACCTGATCCGTTGACAGCTGCGAATTGTTCAGCGATTCCTGAACCTTGTACAGGCAGTTCAATTCTTTGGCCCGCTCGATCAGATCGGTTACCAGTTTGTTGACCGGTTCTTCATGTTTCATGTTCTTTCCTGATCTATTTTGCATACCTGTGATTTATTCCGCTTCTTCTGACGGGATTTTTTTAGTGATCACCCCGGTTGCCGTCCGACCATCAGCAGCGATATACAACGGCTCGTTTAAATGTAAATGCCGCAACCATTCGGTTTGCCCGGCAGTAGTCTGTTTTTGCAGCCAGTCCCAATCGACATAACAATTGCCGCCCATGGGAATGGAAAAATATAAAACACTGAAACTGGTAAGGTTGTGAAAAAAATGTGAGCCCTGGCTTAAATCAACATTCATATTTTCCTGCATCGCTTCGACGATCACCTTTGCCCCTGAAACCTGACTCCAGTTAACCGGGATGCCCAGCCAGCGGTCGGAACAGCCCCAGCGCCCGAACCCGATCAGTATGTAAGGCCGGTTTTCCCTAACCAATCGTTTATTTATCTCGGCGATCTGCAGTGCGATTGCCGGAGGGTATTTAGCGTCAAAACTGTCAGGTTTTATATAAACGATATCCGAAACATTTTCCAGCACTCCGTTACCTAAAACCTTATCCGAGTAAACCAGCACGTTTTCTCCCGCCAACCGGTTCTGAGGTATATTCACTACTTCAGACGAAACCACCATCGGGCGCACCTGTAAAAAGCCCAGCCGGTGTTTGTTATCCACCTCGGGTTTATTGACGATATTCATAGCAAATTCAATCTCGACCGGTGCTTCCAGAGTTTCTTCACCGGCTTTCAAGAGATGTCTTATTACGTCATTAAATGGTATCATTTGCAGGCGCAACAGGGGCGCAAAATCCAGAATGCGCGGTCCGTCTGTTGCTGTACCCATACTAAGCCTGCCGGACTGGCTGTTTACCGTTGAAGCGATCCAGCGCAGTGTTCCGTCTCTATCGGCCTCGCTGATTGAATCGTGCCGCAGGTATTCCGTTTCCTTTAGCGGATCGTAAGCCGGTGGCTTCCCCATGTTAACGGCCCAGAACTCAGTTTGCGTGTTTTTAAGCATATCCGCTGTGGAACCAAAGGGTGGCCCGATTTTCGGATAGGCCGGAGAATAGCTCCACACCAGCCCGCCGTCGACAATGGTTTTGCCCAGCCCCAGGGCCAGGTCGACGACGCCATCTTCCGGTTTTGCCCGCCCGCTCGCATAAAAATTATACGAGCGGGCCACACCGGATAGAATCGGATAAAATCTTTCGCCGAATCGTTCCCCGACCACCTCCTGTATAATTACTGCCATTTTCTCAGATTCCGATTCATGGCCCGTGGCCAGCCGGTATTGCTTCGCCGCTTTGAAAAAAGTCGAGGCATATACAAACTTGATTGCTTCCACCAGTTTCCGGAAACGGGTATCTGCATCCGGCTGGTTATTCGGTGTCATTTTTGTTTCGTAAATACCGGCAAACGGTTCGTACATGGCATCTTCCAGCAGACTGGATGAACGTACAGCCAGCGGCAGGCGCACTTCTTCTACAATTGAACGCAAGTCGCCAAGTATCTGAAACGGCAGATCGGCCTGCTGAAATGCGTAAACAATCCGGTCATCGGGTAGTTCGGAATATGCGATATCATACAAATTACCTTCTTGCATAAACGTATCGAAGATATCGCTGCAGAGAACGGTAAATCGGGGTATAGTTACTTCCAGGTGCGGGAAACGTTCGGTGGGAAAACGAGCCTCCAGAATCTCAGTGGCACGGATCAGCCCCAGGGCTTTGCCGCCCGGAGAACCGTTTCCGATAAAAGAAATACGGTGCCTGGAACTGATAAAGTTGCGGTCGAAACGTGCGATCGCTTTCGGCATAAGTTCCTTCTTTTCGTGTCCCTGCCATTATCATTCCGGTAGCCGAAACCGGACTGCCTTCAATTTAGCAATTTACGATGAGTATTTAAAGAAATATTTCTCAAAATTTTAGACCCAGCCGCGGTCACGGCAGGCCTGAGCAACACGGTCCACTGAAATAACATGCGCGGCGTCTCTCATACTCAGTTCGTTTTTCAGCGCAAATTGACTGACAGAAAGATAAGCCGAAGTCATTTTCATATCCAGTTTGCTTAGCACTTCTTCCTTTTCCCAGTAATAATTCATGTTACTCTGTACCTGCTCAAAATAGCTGCATGTAACCCCGCCGGCGTTGGCAAGCAGGTCCGGGATAATGAATACCGATTTTTCTCTCAGCACATGATCCGCCCGGGGTGTCGTCGGTCCGTTCGCCCCTTCGGCGATCAGCCTGACCGTTTCTCCGACCATCCCCACGTTTTCTTCGGTTATCTGGTTTTCCAGTGCGGCCGGAATCAGAATATCAACCGGCTGCTTCAACCAGTCCTCGCCGGGATATATTTCGTACCCCAAATCTTTGGCTTTGCCTTTCGAGATTCCGCCAAACGGATCCGTTGCTTCACGCAGTTCTCTCAATTTGATGCCGTCTTTTTTATAAAAAGCATAACTTACGCCATCCTCCTGATCCCAGCAGGAAACACAAAGAGTTGTGCCGCCCATCTGCTCGTAAAGTTCAATGGCATATTGCGCCACATTTCCAAACCCCTGAAACGATGCGGTGGTATTTTGCGGCCTGATCTCCAGTTCTTTCAGCGCTTCGCGCACGGCAATCATCACACCATATCCGGTTGCTTCCCTTCGACCCAGCGAACCGCCCAGTCCGACCGGTTTACCGGTGATGAAGCCCGGCTGGTGTTGCCCGGTCAGGCTTTCGAATTCGTCCAGCATCCACAACATTTGCTGCGAGGAAGTCATCACATCCGGCGCGGGTACATCGCTTTTCGGACCAATATCGTGGAAAATCCGCCTCACCCAGCCGCGACAGATTTGTTCCTGTTCGCTCATGCTCAGGCTATGCGGATCACAGATAACACCCCCTTTACCACCACCCAGCGGCAGGTCGGCGACGGCCGTTTTCCAGGTCATCCACATGGCCAGAGCGCGTACCGTGTCGATGGTTTCCTGTGGATGAAAGCGAATACCTCCTTTCGAAGGACCGCGGGCGTCGTTGTGCTGCACGCGGAAACCCCGGAAAATCTTCGTACTGCCGTCATCCATTTTTACCGGAAGGCTAAAATGGTATTCGCGTAACGGGTTGCGCAGCAATTCTCTGGTTCCCTGATCTAAATCCAGCAAATCGGCTGCATGGTCAAATTGTTGCCTGGCAATCTGGAATGGGTTATATGCGGATGAATTCATTGGGACACCTGTACAGTTTTGCCGTAAAAACGATACGGCGGTTTAATTATTAATAATTCACCTGATAAATTTAAAGCAGGTACATTTTAAATAAAAGAAAAACCTGACTAAACAGGACATGTTTGCGGAAAATTAAGGTCGGACGAATTATTTTCCCGGCTTACCGGTATTAAAACATCACGCTGAAACCGATAGCCGGTACAATACAAATCGTCCCGCAGTTTTCCACTATGCCCTCGGTGAAATCGCAGTTCAGATGAGAACGGATATTGCGGATCAGTATATTCCGATAATCCATAATTTGAAATCAGTATCTTTCTGAAACGGGTAAATAGTCCGGAATGATTTATGCGACCTTTTCTGACCAGGTATTCCGCTTCCGTTTTATCGTGTGGCAGGTCATCAGACGACGGCAGGTGCAAGGTGCTGCCGAATACAAAACAGGGCGCGGAGTGTCAGGTGATTCGTTTAACAGTTTTGGGTTGAAATGTGTATAGTTTTAAATTTTGGTAATTGCTTCGCAGGTACATCGTTATTTATAGTTAGTAAAATAAGATACTATTAAAAAATATGCCTTGCAATTCTGCTTCGATTGCACATATGCGCCTGCATCGAATTTTGATATTACTTCAGTCCAAAAATTCGGAATCGGCATGATGTCGAAAAACGATTCCTGTTTCCCGATTATTCTTCCACCACCACCGGCCGGGCACTGCGGGATTGCGGATTGAATTCAAACAGTTGACCCCGGTCGCCCACCTGTTCGAAAAACGACAGGGTAAGTCGTTCGCGGAAAACCAGTTCCTCCGGGTTGATCAGTGTCATCCAGGTACCGGTATTAAAATACCAGGTATAATAATCGAGCTGGTAACGGTCACAATAATGGGTATGCCCCAGAACGATAAACGGTACGGCGGCGTCATATTTGCGCAAGGCCTGGTGCAGACGGAAAGCATAGCTGCGGTAATGTGGCTGCGGGCCTTTGTTAAGGCGGTCCAGTTTCTGCCGGGAACGCAGATTGTCCAGCCAGTTCAGGATCCACAAAAACAGGGCGCCCATAACCCCGACGGCCAGCGTTACCAGGCTGCCTGCCAGCATTGCACGCAGGAAAAAATTATCCACTGCCTGGATAAGGCCGTACCACTCAAGCAGAAAATATACGGCCAGAAAAGAAGCTATTCCGATGAACTGCAACAGTGCGAACAACAGCAGCCACATGAATTTCCCTATCAATGAGATGTAGCCCATAGAAAGCGTCGGTTCTTCCTCAATCATTGACAACGCCTTTGCAGCATTTTGCGGTAAATCCATTTGTTCCGCATTACGCTGCCGCTCGGCTTCATTCTCCCGTTCGGCTTCCTCGAGTCCCGGCGGTTTGCTGAACTTGTTCAGAATTTTGCGCAGTTTCGGAACTACGGTGGCGGTAATACTTACCGCTTTCAGCGGATGCTCGGCCACAAGCCAGGTATAGTAACGGTTTCTGGGACGTATATTATCCGAGAGCGGATTAATATTTTCCACACGATTGACCAGATAGCGCACGAGAAAGGAAGAAAAATCCAGATCTATAACCCGCCCATCCTTATTTTTCGGACGAATATAAGGTGAAAACACATTACGGATTGCGGTTGCCGCTTCTCCCTGTTGCCCGTGGACAACAAAAATTTTTCCTTTTTCGTAGTAATAATGTGCAAGGAACCGCAGGTTGTCCAGGTGTTTCTTTTGCCCGTCGGGAAGATACCCCAGCACCGCCCGTCTCACTACTTCATGGGTCACCGGCCAGGCCATTTCCACATCATGATTACCCCGCAGAACAGTTACCCGATTATCAGCTGCCAGAAAACGGGCGATGGCTTTAAAAAATAACGGATGGCCGTCTACAATTACGTGAGTTTTGAAACGCATCTCTGCTTCGCCGGTACCCAGTCCCTCAAAGCGAACTTCGATCGACCACAGATCTTCCAGATCATATATACCGGCTTCGATAAAATCCTGATGATGATAAATGTTTTTTTTCGGTAAACCGGCCTGTCTGGCTGCTTTACGATCCAGATCATCCCGGTAAACCGGGATATTATACCGGCCAACCTGTTCGAGAGTGGGAAGTTTGTTTACCTGCTGAAAATCAAAAACATCACCGGCGAGAATCAGGTTCCACGGCGCTTCATCACGCTGCGACAGCCACTCAATGAATGCAGTGAATTCATCATCGCGGGTAAAATCCTCCAGTTTGGAAGTCGTTCCGTTTTCAGGATCGACACCCGCAGAAAGATGCAAATCACTGATTACAATGTTATTATAAGCCATATATACAATCCGGTTACTAAAACCATCAAAATAAATTCTATGAAAAGATCACGAATTTCGGGCAGTGGGATAGAATGCCGGTAAAAAGAACGCTCCCTTGTGGTAAATATCATAAAAAGAAATTTAATTTGCCAATTTATTTTCAATCTTATTCCAACCGGTATCTTTTTTCCGAACCGTTCGGGTACATCAATTCATGCGGATAAGGATTAAAAATACTCTGACCGTGCAGGTATCCTTCTCCGAAACGCTTCAGCCGGCTGTGTATCATGTTTACGGGAACGCTCAACGGGATTTCCCGTCGCCTGTATCGTTCCATTGCATCCGGAAAAGCCGTTTTTTCCTTTGTCGTAAGCAGGCCGGAAAATCCGTCAGCTACCTGCAGCAGAACAGTAAGGGTCGATTTATAACGCGGCATTCCGGTCAGTGCCCTGCACAACAACTCCCGGTACCTGTTCTTTATTTCCGTCAGTCGCAGACCGGCCTGACTGGCGACCAGCGTTTCCATCTTTTGCAATTGCGTTTTACTAAAAACCATCAATGTCAATTTGTGTTTTGTCTGAAAAATGATAATATCCCGCATTCCGCCCTTCTCGTGAATTTTCCGCCATTCCGCCAGCAAAAACAGTTTACGCAAAAAATTATCCCTCAGGTACCGGTTCGTCAGCCGCTCTTCATCTTCAACCGGAATACAGGGAAAACGGGTGACAGCCGCGGCGGCAAACAAGCCGGCGGTTTTGCCGATCACCTTTCCCTCCGCTCCGCTTTCGAACAATTTTGCATCTATTACACCGCAGGACGGTGAACGACTTTTAAATATAAATCCGTCAATTTTTTTCAACCCTCGAAGATAATTTCGCGAGAATCGCTTCATCCGATCCGTAAGGTCGGTTGCCGAAGACATCTGATAAAGACGTTGTGCTCCGCCGGCAGATTCGATCCGGATCGGATCGCGCGGGATGCCCAGCCCGATTGCTTCTTCCGGACAAACCGGTATAAAATCCGCATGTTTCATAAGGGTACGCACAAAGGCACTTCTGATCATTTCGCCGTTGTATCGACAGGCCTCATGTTCGAGGCATTTGCTCAGTACGATCCGTGGTCTGGAGATGATCACTGTTTCCTCCTGCTTTCCCTGAATTTGATTATTATTCCCGAATGAGGCAATATCATATTTTTGCTTGTTATATTTGGAAACAGGATTTACATTCCCGTATCATCGGGGAAAGGATATATCTTCTACCAACACAGGAGACATAATCATGACCGACCAGTTGTATCATTACAGAGCCAGCGTAACATCGGTTTACGACGGGGATACCTGTACGGTGGATATCGATCTCGGATTATCAGTGCAGCTGAAATCCGAAAAAATCCGGCTGAGCCGGATTAATGCCCCGGAAGTCCGTGGCGAAGAGCGGGAAGCCGGACTTGCCTCCAGGGATTTCCTTCGTAAACTAATTGACGGCAAAGAAATATTACTCGAGACTATTAAAGACCGGAAAGGGAAGTACGGCCGTTACCTCGGAGAAATATGGCTGGAGTCTCCAAAAGGCGAATGGCGGAACATCAATGATTTGATGGTGGAAAACGGTTATGCAGTTTACCGGGAATATTAATATTTCAGCAGCAGGCAATAATAAATTATGGAAATAACAGGAATATAAAAAACCGGTCTTTAAGTTATATCCGTGAAAATTAAAACCGATTTGAATAATAATGATAAACAAACAGGGCATGAAAAGTATCGGCATATTTCAGTAAAATACGGTTCAGACGAAATTGATCACGACCTGACAATCTGCGGAAAATGCTGTTCAAAAAACACGAAAACGAATCCGGAATGCAAAAAATGAGTAAAGACCATCAACCACCCTATTTTTATTACAACTTTCAGTTCGATAAAAACAGATCTGTCAGAATTGATCTTCACCTGGAGGCCGATACGCTTGCCTACCGGGCGCCGACCATTGTTGATGCCCCGGAATGGACCCTCCTTGATTTCGAAAAATGCAATAACTGCACGCTGAAAAGTGAGGAAAACGAGTGCTGCCCGATTGCCCTGAATCTCGTAGATATCCTGCCCCGGTTCAGAAATTATGTTTCGTACGACCGGGTACAGGTTACCGTTGAAACCCGGGAAAGAACCTATTCCAAATCCGCTTCGGTTCAGCAGGGCCTGGGCTCGTTGCTCGGTATAATTATGGTCACCAGCGGGTGCCCGATCATGGATGTACTTCGGCCCATGGTTCGGTTCCACCTGCCCTTTGCCAGTATCGACGAAACCATTTTCCGCTCGGCTTCATCCTGGCTTCTGGGGCAATATTTCCGGGTTCAGAATGAACTGGAACCGGATTGGGATATGGTCGGGTTGCTGAAAGCCTATGAAGAAATTCAAATCCTGAATGTCGGCATGACCAACCGCCTGCGAAATATTTCCGAAACGGACGCCAACGCCAATGCCGTAATCGTACTGGATGTCTTCGCGAAGGAATTACCCTATTCCATATTCGATGGTTTGAAAAAACTGGAATATCTGTACAGCAGTTACCTGAAAAAGTAATCTAATCCCGGAAAATCCGTGCGTTTTTCATCGCGAAGATTGTATCCGCCCTGTTTTATAATCCAGTTCCGAACCCATTACACTGTGTGGAATGCTGTAAACAAGCAGAAGAACAACAGCCGCAATTACCGCCCACGCACGGGCGTTCTTTTCTTTTAACACGGCCCAAAGCGCACCCAACCAGCCCAGCATTGCGATCAGCGTTTTGTTGTCCGTCAAATCAATCCCGTAGGGAATGCCGGTCCAGAATTCATTGAACGCAAATTTCTGTACGATCGGACCGAGGATCATGCCGCCGATAAATAAGACCACGGCCGTCTGAATAGTAAATTTTTTAAGTGCAGGTCCGCCGCTTATGGCTTCCAGACCCGCAAGCGTGCTGAGAAACATGGCACTGAACATGAACAGCACATGAGGTATTAACACCCAGAGGGGAACCGCCCCCTTAAACCGAGTCACAATAATTCTGTCGTCCGGTATTCGTTTTTCAAGCCCGCCTTTTCGAACCAGCACAAAGTACTCTATTTTGCCTGCAGGCGGTTGGTGGGGTAAAAAACCCGCGAGGATTTCTCCGTCCCTTTTCAGTTTCATGCCTTTCCACGGATCGTCCGCATTCAATCGCTTGAAAAACATAACCGCCTGAACCGTTGTATCCGGTGCTGTAACTGTAACCGGCTGATCACCCTCCCCGCCGTGACTGCGCAGCAGTTTGTAACGGATCATACTGCCGTCGATTTGCGTCGATCCGCTTACCGGATACGTCGGACCTGTTATTCGCTGATAAACGGCGGCTGCCACGGTTATCAACAGTGCCAGAAGGATCCTTACCCAGAACTTTTTCATTGTCGCCTCTGCATTTAATTTAAATCACAACAAATTATTCCAGCAGCTTTTAAATTGGCTCGTTCATTGTTCACAAATAAAAGTAAGCTTTTTTAATGATTTTTTTCAATGCATTTTCTATCTTTTGTAAAAATTTAAAAACCCGGCGGGGAGAAAAGCCATGCGTTATTTATTAATTGCTTTCGTTGTCTTATTATGCTCGCTCATTGCTACCGCTGAAAATTACCTTCTGAACGGAGGACAACAATCCGTTATCCGTTACAAAATGGTTCAGCAAATCGAACCGTCATCCGAAACAGTTACTGTGGATTTGACTTTTGTCGTTCCGATGGATTTCCGGTCGGAAACCTACAGTCAGAGCATCAGAAATCTTACCTTTGATTTCAGCATTGCCCCGCAAAAGAAGAGTGAATTCAGGGATGACAACGGTAACCTGGTGCGAAAGTTTTCATGGGTTCGTCCAGGAAAGGCCTTCAAAGCAAGCGTTTCCTTCGAGGCAACGAACAGTGTTCAGCTGAAAGAAATCAATACCGTGTCACCTTTTCCCCCGACGGGCCTGGATCCTGCCGTAAACAAATACCTGCAGTCGACTGAGCAGGTACCGGCCGATAACCCGCAGATTCGCCGGAAATCAAAAGAATTGCTGAAGGATGTAAAAACACAGTTCGAGGCGGTTCAAAGAATTCTGTCCTGGATAATTGACCACATGCAATATGTACTGACACCGGAAAAATATGACGCCCTGTATTCTCTCGGCACCGGAAAAGGGAATTGCCAGAATTATTCGCATCTGGCTGCGGCACTGATGCGTGCGGCGGGAATCCCGGTACGCATTGTTAACGGCGTTACCCTGAAACGCCCTTTTGATGTCCGCGTCGGTTCGAATGTTCTGACACTGAACATGGCACAGGGCAGACACTCCTGGATTGAAGTCTACTTTCCCGATCTTGGCTGGATGCCCTTTGATCCGCAACAAAGCGAATTGTTTGTAAGTAACCGTTTTATTCGTGTTGAAGTCGGGCGGGATAACAACGAAACCGTTAATGACGGTCTGATTCGCTGGACCCGTAAACGGGGTTCAAAATCAAAACTGTCGTTCACGGAAACCATAGAAGCCGACTTCGTGCAGGATGAAATTTCTCTCACCGGAAACCGTATGCAGTATGGTCCTCGCAAACTGCTGTTGTTTCCCGGTATTTCTTCGAAATTCGTTGCGGCAAAAACTCCGCAGGAAAAACCTCCCGTAAAACCGGAAGCGGATATTATCCGCAGGTTTAAATATGAAAAACCGTTTATTTACGGCAATCTTGAATTTCCCGAAGGCGTGAATTTTGCCTTTCCGAGGGAGGTGCAGCAAACAGATCACGGAAAAGTGCAGGAAATGAAGCGCTCCTTTCTTGTCGAAACCGCGGAATATGTAACCAGCAACAGGGAATATGCCCAGACTTTTTTACTGAATGAAACCGTCCTTTTACAGAAAATCGGACTGGCGCTCCATAACTTTGGCGGTAGTGGAAAGGTATGGGTTCAGCTCCACGAAGATCAAAACGGCAAACCCGGTCCTGTGGCTGCCAAAAGCAAAACGATTAACCTTCAATACCTGAAAACCGTCGCCGGTTACTATTGGATCGACTTCGATTTTGTTGATCAGAAACTGATACTGACCCCGGACCGCTACTGGATGACCCTCGGATTTTCCGGTGCGCCGATAATAAACTGGTTCTACTCCTACGGCAAACCTGTCGGTCCCATTGACGGCACACGCTACCGGCCGTTGAACAGTGGCGACTGGAACAGGTCGCTGAGTTACGAATTTAATTACCGGATTACCGGTTTAAAGGGCACCCTGTAGTTGTCCCGCTCAGATTGATTTCTTTTTCGTTTTCCATCGGCGACAGGATAAAAGGATAGCAGAGAAAAGACGGATTTCGATTCCGTAATAACCGGTATTTTCCATAACCTGCTAAACAGATCCTGCGCAAGACCTTCAGCATAAAGCTTTGAACCGGTCATGCGTTCGATTTATGTCAGCACCGGTTGCCAGTATTTATCCAGTATTCGTCTTAAATGCCGCTCATTCATTGTTCTGTCTTTAAATACATATCAAAATAAAATATATCAAGTTTTTTATAATATTGTGATTATTTTCTTGAACTTCTATAATATTCATTATAGATTACTTTAAACGGCCATAAACAAACAGATGAGCCGGAAGGTGACGGGTGAATTTAAGTACAAAACCGGTGTATGCGATTGGTGTAGCCGCAGCTAAACTGAACGTGTCCGTTCATTTGTTGCGTGTATACGAAAATGAAGGGTTAATTTTATCCGAACGAACGCCGACCGGTCGTCGTTTGTATTCCGATTTGGAACTTGAGAAAGTTCGATGTATTCGTAACATGATCAGATATCAC
This sequence comes from Calditrichota bacterium, assembly GCA_024277055.1. Taxonomy (GTDB): domain Bacteria; phylum Calditrichota; class Calditrichia; order JAJRVZ01; family JAJRVZ01; genus JAJRVZ01. The sequence continues at coordinate 16,130 of JAJRVZ010000258.1, read as the reverse complement.
GGTATTAATTTTGAAGGTGTCAGACGGCTGCTTGCACTGATTCCCTGCTGGCGATTACGGAACTGTGATTTGAGCGAAAGGAGAGAATGCCAGGCCTTTAAAAGAGTGGATCGACCCTGCTGGGCAACGGAAGAAAAATGCTACAACCCTATGGACAACTGCCGGAATTGTGAGGTTTATACCAGCTCGGTAGATTGTAATCAATTGAAACATTTGATCTTTGGAACGACCTAGTTTTTAGATGTAAAGTATTTTCGTCTGGTTTTGTTTATTTAAATTAAGGAGAGGAGCCGATGAAACTTGAATCGTTTTTTAAAACCACAACCTTATTAGTGATTTTTTTCTCGTTATTGTACCGCCCCGCACTGGCTACCAATGGTTATTTCAGCCATGGTTACGGCACTCAATTAAAAGGCATGGCCGGCGCCGGTGTTGCCCTGTTCGAAACCTCCCTGGCTGCCGCTACCAATCCGGCTGCTTTGGCGTTTTACGGTTCCGGATATGACATAAGCCTGGCGTACTTTACCCCGAACCGTAAATACACGGTTATCGGAAATCCGACCGACCCGCAATTCTGGCCGCAAGGTCAGATGCTTTTCGGGTTGTCTCCCGGTACCGTGGCAAGCGGCAACAGCGGATTTATAGTGCCGGCGGTAGGTGCTAATTTTATGCTGAATAATACCAATGCCATCGGTATTAATATCTTCGGGAACGGTGGCATGAATACCGAGTATGCAACAAAAACCTTCTACAGCCGGATATTAGGTTCTTTTCCCGATAATCAGTTTCCGAACGGTCAAAATCCGATGAGTGCCGTAACACAGCCCACAGGGGTAAATATCTCGCAATTGTTCACAGCGTTGAATTATGCGCATTCTTTCGGAGATCATGCCCTGGGTTTTTCGGTTATTTTTGCCTACCAGTTTTTCGAAGCAACCGGGCTCGAAGCTTTTCGTGATATGGGCATGTCCGCTAACCCCGCAAAACTGACCGGAAACGGCAGCAGCAATTCCACCGGATTCGGATTCAAAGTCGGTTATCAGGGTGAACTGCTCAGCGGTCTGCGCCTGGGCGCATCCTATCAAACCCGAGTAAACATGAGCGAATTCGATGAGTATGCCGGTTTGTTTGCGGAACAGGGGGATTTCGATGTTCCGGCTTCCTGGACGGCAGGATTGGCCTTCGAACCGGTAGCCGGCCAATTGGTAGTAGCGGCCGATGTTCAGCAGATCATGTACAGTGATATAAAATCAATCGCCAACCCGATGAAAGCGGAAACCCTGGTACCGATGGTTTTTGATCCGGGCAGCGGACAACTGGTGCCCAACCCGATGTATGTCCCATTGGGCAGCGATGAAGCCGCCGGTTTCGGCTGGAATGACATGACCGTTTTGAAATTCGGTGTGCAATATATGGGTTTCGAAGAGTGGACGCTGCGTGCCGGTTTTTCCACCACCACGCAGCCCATCCCGGAAAGCGGGGTAATGTTCAATATCCTTGCTCCGGCGGTGATTGAAAATCACATCAGTATCGGTGCATCAAAAATGTTGAACGGAAACGAGATTTGTGTTGCCGTGACCCGTGCCCTGTCCCATTCGGTGAAAGGCGAGAATCCCTTCGATCCCGCTCAACAGATCGAACTGACCATGGACCAGTGGGAACTCGAAATCGGTTTCGGTTTCTGATCATTTCCCGCCGAAATAACAACCCCGCCATGAGCGGGGTTTTTCATTTTATCAATTGACGGATCCGGTGCTTAACCCCGGTGAAGTTTGAAGTAATATAATCCGCCTCGTAAAGGTAGGACTCCGGTAAAGTGGTTTGAATCGCAATCACCGTACACCCGGCCGCCCTTGCCGAACGGATGCCCATCGGTGCGTTTTCAATTACCAGGCATTCTTTCGGGTCGAGCCCGAGCAGGTGTGCCCCTTCCTCATAGGGCTCCGCCGCCGGCTTGGTGTGTTGTACATCATCAGAAGTGACAAAACCGCTGAAGTAACCATCGAGATATTGTCGGGCGAACGGTTCAATTCTTTTACGTTCGCCACCCGTAACAATGGCCATTTTCAGATTCCTTTGTTTGATAAAATTCAGTACATCAAAAAAGCCTTCGTAAAATTCGACCGTAGCAATTCGATTGTAACGGGTCTTTTTCGCTTTCATAATCCGCGGAATCAGTGAACGGTCAAGATCGAATTTGTCTACAAGCACTTCGGCAACCGACTTTACCCCCCGCCCTTCCTGTTTGTAAAATTCAATATCGTCGATTTCCGCTCCGTATTTACGGAATGCATGCTGCCAGGCCTGCAGATGCTGTTCCATACTACGCAGCACGACACCATCAAAGTCAAACAGAATTCCTTTAATCCGCACTGTTGTGATTTCCTTTCATAGCTCAAAAAATGTCTGGGATACTTTACCCGATGATCAAGAATATAAATTGCATTGGGTCCGTGAGTACTCTGTTCAGGTCTTATCCGCCCTGATTTGTCGATACGAAGTGCAATCAGGAAATGGGACGGCGCTTTTTTCGGTAACGTTGAAAAAGGGATGAATCCAGTTTTTCCATGTATGCTTCCTGTTCCCAGATGATGCCTTTCTCACGTTTCATAAAAAGCCGTACGTATTCGGCGATGTATAAACAGCGGATAAAATGCCGGTATTTTTCCGCAGTGTAATATTTAACCTGTAAGATTCTTTCATTCCGTTCTTTCATTTGCATGATATTAAAAAACGGCTCGTCTTCCTGCCATTTCAACCAGTTCCGGTACCAGGCCTCAAACGGTGCCAACCAGACCCCGACCTCGCCTTTCCCATGCAAAGCTCTCAGGCGGCTGTATAAATTTCTCAGGCGCAGAACATCAATATCCTCTACAAAAAGTTCATTTCCTCCCAGGAACAGGGTCTGCGTCAAATATCCGAGTCCCGTCTCTTCCTCACCGGCTTTGTAAAAACATCTGCTGAGATAAAAACGGGCCAAAAGGTTATCAGGTTTCTCCAGAATAACTTCCTTTAAATTAGCTATTGCATTTTCATTGCGTCCTGCAACAAAACAAAAGATGCCTGTGGCCAGATCGTAGGAAACCGTTTGTTTGGAATTCAGAAATAAATCGGCATACAGTCGTTCAGACAATTCGAAACTGTAGATGCTGATTTCATGCCGGAGCAATCGCGTGCGGAGAACCAGCCAGCGATCGAACAGTATTTCCGGCTGCGTTGAAGGGGAAAACTCCCTGATTAAATTGCGGATTTCTTCGACGGTTTTAAGCCATTTGGGCATACCGGTAATGGAGGCATACTCGCGCCAAAGCTCCATGGCCCGGTCGAAATCCTGTTCCTGAAAATATTTTTCGGCATCACTCAGCAGATTGTCGAAGGACGACCAGAGTGAAACCTGTCCGTTTTCTGCGTGCATGAAGGAAAAATAGAAGAATTTGCCCTATTTGACAAGTATTTTTTAAAAAGATACTTATTTTCACAAAGTGCTTAAATAAACAAATAAAATGCCGAAAATAAGTTATATTATCGGGTTCCAGCTTATTTTCAATTTCAATGGAATGCACTTAAAGCCGGCGAAAAAAGCATTGCTTTTGGGAGAGTCAGGTGCGCATGTCCGAAAAACCAAAAAAAATCCTTATTGTTGAAGATGAACGGATCATTGCAGAAGAGATCGCCGAGGTTGTAAAAATTGCGGGCTATAAACCGCTTGGTCCCGTTAAATCTTATCAACAGGCTGTATCCGCTATTGAAAAAGAAATTCCCGATATTGTAATCCTCGATATTTATCTGCAGAGCAAAAAAACCGGGATCGATCTGGCACACTATTTACAAAAACGATACCGGATACCATTTTTGTTTCTCACAGCCTATTCGGATAAAAAAACCATAGAAGAAGTCATTGCCGCCAATCCTTACGGTTACATTATCAAACCGTTTGACGAGAGGGAATTGCTGGCCGGCATCGATATGGCCTTTTTCAAGCATGGAACCGAGCAAAAGGTAAAGCAGCTTAATAATGCGCTGAATGCCATTCGGTCCGTAAACCAATTGATGATTCGGGAGAAGAACAAAGATAAACTCCTGCAACAGGTATGTTAACTGCTGGTAACCAACAACGGTTACAGCAGCGTGTGGATTGCGACGAAAAAGAACGATGGAGATTTAATCCCGCTGGTCCAGCACGGACTGAACGGAGAATTTTCAAAAATACAAAATCTTATCTCGAAAAAAAAATTCGTGAAATGTGCCAAAGATACGTTAAAAACCAAAGACCTGAACATTTTGGTCGCAGCTAATACCAAATGCCGGGCCTGTCCCACCTGCCGTGAAAACAGCAATCTCGGAACCTACTCCATTCGGCTGCAATATGGCAATAATAACTTCGGCTCCCTCACCGCCAGTCTGCCGTTAATAAATATAAATGAGCCGCAGCAGAAACAATTGTTCCGGGATCTCGCCCAGGATATAGGATTTGCCCTGCACAAAATTGAACTGGAAAACAAAAAAAACACGATTGAAAAGGAGCTGCATCGTAAGCACCGATTTCAGCAGATACTGACTTCCATTTCCTCAAACTTTCTTGCCAATCCGCAACATATAGAAGCCGCGGTTGATTTCGCCTTACAGGAAATCGGAACCGAACTGAAGGCGGACCATGCGAATATAGTTTTAATGGAAAACGGTTCGGATACGGTTTCAAAAATTTACGAGTGGTATCGGGAAGCCTCCCCTGAAAATAAAAATTATTATCGTTATTTGAAAATAAACAGGCTGGCCTTTTTTCAGAATCTGCTGAAAAAAAGATCCGTAATTGCCGTTGAAAATGTCTCGAAAATGCCGGCAAGGGCCGAAAAAATAAAAACTGTTTTCCACAAAATGAATATTCAGGCATTCGTGATTTTACCCCTGCATATCGGGCAGAATCTGAGTGGATTTCTGGGTGTTGATTATTCAGAAGTACAAAACCCGTTTTCGGACGACGAACTGGAATTCATTACCGTAGCCACGGGAATCATCAGCAATGCGTTGTTGCGCCGCCGTACGGAAGAGGCTCTGATACGGAGTGAACAGAGATACCTGGCCATTTTCAATCAGATACCCATATCCATTTGGGAAGAAGACTTTTCCGATGTATTTATGGAAATTGAAAAACTGAAAAAACAGCGCCTTAGAAATTTCAGGGATTATTTTAACCGACATCCGGATAAGGTTATGAAACTGGCCGGGAAGGTCCGAATCATTGATGTTAATAACAACAGTCTGCTTCTGTTTTCCGCAAAAGACAAGGTAGATTTGCTTCAGAATCTGGATGACCTGTTCACGAGTGATTCCTATAGCGCATTCCGTGCCCAGCTGATTGCCATAGCCGAGGGGAAGACACAACTCAATCTGGAGACAGAGATCAAAACCATTGGCGGAAAGGTAAAAAACGTAATCATGGACTGGACCGTTGCAAAAGGACATGAACAGGATTATAGTCGCGTTTTCGTTTCAATTATTAATATTACCGAGAGAATACAGACTGAAAAGGCGCTACTGGCCAGCGAAGAAAAATTCAGAACGATTGTGGAAAACTCTCACGCCGGTGTCGCCATCATTGATTCCGATTTTCACCTTATATATGTAAACCGGCAGTTTGCAATGATCTGCGGTTATAATAAGAAGGAACTGATCGGTGTGGACTTCCGGAAGTTTCTCTCGAAGGGCAGCATGAAACTGGTAACGGATCGGTACCGCAAAAGACAGCAGGGGAAAAGAGTTCCCAAAGCGTATGAATTAAACATACAAAAAAAGGACGGCCGGATGCGCCGGGTGGAATTGCGGGCGTCCGTTATTCATAACTTCCGGGGCAGTACCATAACCATTGCCCAGATACTGGATATTACCGAACAAAAAGAATTGGAAAACAAATTAATTCATGAACGCGATTTGCTCCATGCCCTGATGGATAATATTCCGGATACCATCTATTTTAAGGATCGTGAGTCAAAATTCACCCTTATTAATAAGGCCCATGCGCATTTACTGGGATTAGATTCCGCAGATGAAGCCATCGGTAAAAGAGATGCTGATTTTTTTGAACGTAAGAAAGCGATTAAATTCCTCCGTGATGAGCGCAGGATACTCGAAACGGGCGATCCGCTTATCAATGAATTTGAGGAAGTTACTTATCCCGACGGAAGCAAGCGCTGGATATCCATGACCAAAGTCCCCATTTTTGATAAACAGAAAAGAGTATCTGGGCTGGTAGGAATTTCCCGCGACATTACCGAACAGATCATGATGGAAAAAGCGCTGCGTGATTCCGAACTTATGTTCCGCAATGTTATTGAACAATCCAATGATGCGATTTACCTGTTGCAGGACAGCAAATTCAAATTGATAAACAGGCGCTTTACCGAAATCTTTCAATATACGCTGAAAGACACGACTGCGCCGGACTTCGATTTTATGAAACTGGTGGCACCGGAAAGCATGAACTATATCAAAAACCGGTTGAAAAAAGTATCGGACTTTACCCGGAAGGATTTGCTGTACGAATTTACCGCCCTCAGTCGTGACGGTCGCCGGGTGGAGTGCGAGGTTAGTGTTTCTTACATTGATTATCTCGGAAAAAGTGCGACCCTGGGTATTATTCGTGACATAACGGAACGCAAACGCGCTGAGGCCCAGATCGTTCAACTGGCCCAGCTGATCGAACAATCCAGCGAATCAATTGTCTTGACCGATCTTGCCGGCGATATTCTGTATGTCAATGCCGCATTCTGTGAAATCACCGGCTATTTAATGGACGAAGTCATCGGGAAAAATCCACGTATTCTGAAAAGCGGCGAACATGACAAGAAATTTTATGAGGAATTGTGGGCATCGATTACGGAGGGTAAAACCTGGCACGGTACTTTTGTCAATCGTAAAAAAGACGGTACTGTTTATTATGAATCCGCCACCATTTTTCCGGTCCGCGACCTGAGCGGAAAAATTATCAATTTTGCCGCCGTTAAAAGAGATATTACACAGGAACGGGAACTGGAGGAGCAGTTCCGTCAGGCTCAGAAAATGGAAGCAATCGGTCAGCTGGCCGGCGGAGTTGCACACGATTTCAATAATTTGTTGACAATCATCAGAGGCTACAGCGAATTGGCGCTTGATCAGATGCATACTAACGACCCGCTCTTAAAAAATGTTGAACAAATCGACATGGCTGCCCAGCGCGCCGAAGCTTTGACCCGTCAATTGCTGGCCTTCAGTCGCCGTCAAATTCTGAAGCCGGATGTGATCAACCTGAATACCACCGTTCGCAATATGGAAAAAATGCTGCGAAGGCTCATCGGTGAAAATATTTCGTTACATTCGCAACTGGATCCCGAACTTAAAAACATACGGATTGATGAGGGGCAGATCGAGCAGGTTATCATGAACCTCGTAATTAATGCACGCGACGCCATGCCTGCCGGCGGCAGGATTACTCTCGAAACGCAGAATACCGTTCTGAATGACAGCTATGTATCGGAGCATGAAGCAACCCGTAAAGGTGAATATGTAATGATTGCCGTAAGCGACACAGGAATAGGAATGTCCAAAGAAATCAGAGACCGGGTATTCGAGCCGTTTTTTACAACCAAAGAAAAAGGCAAGGGTACAGGCCTGGGGCTCTCGACGGTGTATGGTATCATAAAACAGAGTAACGGCAATATCTGGCTGTACAGTGAACCGGACAAAGGCACAACGTTTAAAATATACCTGCCGGTATTTGAAAAAGAAATAAAAACCGGCGATTTCCGCTCCCGAACGGAAGGCTCGCTTTCCGGCAATGAAACCATCCTCCTGGTCGAAGATGAAGAGAATCTGCGTAAAATGGCGGTCGATTCGCTGCAGCATTATGGCTATACCGTTTTGACGGCGGAAAACGGGAAACGCGCACTGGATTTGTGTCGGGGCTATGAGGGTGCCATTGATTTGCTACTGACGGATGTCGTCATGCCGGAAATTAATGGTCGTGAATTATCAGAAGAATTTATAAAACTATACCCACATGCAACCGTTGTCTTTACATCCGGATATACCGACGATGCCATTGTCCGGCACGGTATGCTGGAAAACGGCGTCGAATTTATTCAGAAACCGTTCACACCGGTAAAATTGTTAAGAAAACTGCGAAGTCTGCTGAATAAAAAAAGCCGCCCATCCAAAAGAACGGGCGGCTCGGGTAATGAATTTTTACAGTAGTTCTTTTACCGCCGCAAGGGCTTTATCGTAATCCACGTGCGAAGCTATTTCCGGTACGATCTCGCGATAACGAACGACGTCGTTCTCGTCAATCACAAAAATCGAACGGGCGAGTAATCGGTTTTCCTTAATGGCCACACCGTATTTCAAACCGAAATCCAAATCTTTGTGGTCTGAAAGCACCGTGATGTTTTCAATACCGGCTGCACCGCACCAGCGTTTTTGCGCCGTGGGCAAATCGACGCTTATGGTCCATATCACCACTTTTTCTCCCAATGCCGCGGCTTCTTCATTGAACCGGCGTGTTTGTGCATCGCAGATGCCGGTATCCAGTGACGGCGCCACACTCAGCAGACGAATTTTACCGGCTGTTGATGAAAAACTCACCGGCTGAAACCCGTTATCAGAAACGGTGAAATCCGGTGCTTTATCACCTTCCTTAATCTCATTCCCGGTCAGGGTTACCGGTTTCCCACCGGATGTTACCACTCCTGTTCTATCAGACATTTTATTCCTCCTTAATTATTACAAGAATGTTCGCGGGATTAAACTGTTGTCCACAAAAAAATATTTCATCAAAACCCGATCACCGGGAATAAAACTCACTGCAGCAATCCTATCGCCCGGATGCAGAAAAATTTAGCGATCGTTTACATGGGAAACGAAAAATGCTACCTTCGGCGATTTTCTTTCTCATTCAGAGCCATTCGTACGAATTCACGAAAAAGCGGGTGGGCACGCACAGCGCGTGATTTAAGTTCCGGATGAAACTGACAACCGACAAACCACGGATGATCCGGCAATTCGATCATTTCAACCAGGGATTCCTGCGGATTGATACCACTGATTGTCATTCCTGCATTCTCCAGTTGTTCGCGGTAATCATTATTAACTTCGAACCGGTGCCGATGCCTTTCGCTGATTCTTTTCATGCCATATGCCCTGAATGCGGCCGTACCCTCTTTCAAATCGCAGTCATAGGCGCCCAAACGCATCGTACCCCCCTTGTTCACAACACTCAGTTGATTTTCCATAATATGAATTACCGGATAGGGCGTATCCGGATCAAATTCCGTGCTGTTGGCATTTTTCAGTCCGACCACATTGCGGGCATATTCGATAACCGCACATTGCAGGCCGAGACATATTCCGAAAAACGGGATATTCCCGGTCCGTGCATATTCAATCGTATTCAGTTTACCTTCAATGCCACGTTCGCCAAAACCACCGGGTACCAATATTGCATCAACATCATTTAAATGCGTGTGGGCTTCTTTTCTGCCGGTTATCTTTTCGGTATTTATCCATTTCAACTCAATTCTGGCATTATTTTCGATGCCGGCATGAACAAAAGATTCAATTATACTTTTATAGGCGTCGGGCAGGGTAACATACTTCCCGCAGATCGCAATCGTTGCCTTGCGCTGTGTTTTTTTAAAAACTGAAACCATATTTTGCCAGTTTTCCAAATCCGCATTCGGGGTCGCCATTTTAAAATGCTTCAGAATCAATTCCGCGAAATTCTGTTCTTCGAACATCATCGGTACTTCGTAAATGGTGGAAACATCCCGCGCTTCGATAACCGCGTTACTGGGAACACTGCAGAACAGCGCGATTTTATCTTTTAAGCCCTCCGGTAGTTTTCGGTCGGTACGGCAGATAAGAAAATCCGGTTGTATTCCTATTTCACGCAGACGCATTACCGAATGCTGGGTAGGCTTGGTTTTCAGTTCGTCCGCGGCTGATATGAACGGCACCAGGGTCAAATGGATAAATTGAGTTCGCGTATTCCCCAGTTCCAGCCCCAGCTGACGAATGGCTTACAGAAAAGGCAGACTTTCAATATCCCCCACCGTTCCGCCGATCTCCACAATCACCACATCCAGCTCGTTTGCATTTCCCAGTTCGAGTATTCGTCTTTTGATTTCATCCGTGATATGTGGAATAACCTGTACCGTTGCACCAAGAAATTCGCCTTTACGCTCTCTCCGGATTACCTTGTCGTAAATCTGACCCGTAGTGGAATTATTCAGCCGGCTCATATTTTCATCCAGAAACCGTTCATAATGCCCCAGATCCAAATCCGTTTCCGCACCGTCATCCGTTACGTAGACTTCACCATGCTGGTAGGGACTCATCGTACCCGGATCTATATTGATGTAGGGATCAAGTTTCATGATTGAAACTTTCAGGCTCCGGGACTTCAACAGCAGCCCCAGTGATGAACAGGCAATCCCTTTTCCCAGGGCGGATACCACACCACCGGTAACAAAAATATACTTGCAAGCGCTCATAATTATGGTTTCACAGTTAGGTTATTTTTTTGAATGTAATTCTTCAGTTTTACCAGGTCCTCAGGTGTATCCACGCTCATCGAGTCGTAGTCGGTCATCACGGTGCGAATCGGAAACCCGTGCTCAAGTACACGCAGCTGTTCCAGTTTTTCAATCTTTTCCAGATTGCTTTCCGGCAAGTTTGCAACTTTCAGTAAAAAATCTTTCCGGTAAGCATAAATGCCGATATGCTGCAAATAACCGAAATGATCCGGCCATCTGTCTTTTTCATCCTCATCCCTGTTGAAAGGAATAACGGCTCTGGTGAAATAAAGGGCATCGCCGTTTTTATCCACAACGACCCTCACCAGGTTAGGATTGAACAATTCCTCCCCGGAGGAAACTCTTTTAACAGGCGTTGCCATTAGAACATCATCATTTTCAAAAACGCGGTAAAGTTCCCTCAGCAATTCGTGCCGTACCAGCGGTTCATCACCCTGCAGGTTGATAATCACATCGACATCCATATTCTCCGCAACGAACGCCACACGGTCCGTACCCGACGGCAGGTCGGAAGGGGTCATCACGGCCCGTCCGCCAAAAGTATCAACGGCTGCGACGATACGATCATCATCCGTTGCAATCAGAACAGATTCGAAAACATCAGCGGCAAGCGCCCGTTCATAAACCCACCTGACCATGGGGTAGCCCTGTATCTCCGCCAGAGGTTTTCCGGGAAAGCGTGTCGACTGGAAACGGGCGGGGATAATACAGGCCGCTTTCATTTCCGGATTACCCTGGGAACCTTAAAATAGTTCTTACTGCGGGCGGGAGCATTTTCCAATGCCTTTTCCACGGGAAGAGATGGTTGGACTTCGTCTTTGCGAAACACATTCTTCAGATCTAACGGGTGAGAAAGCGGACTGACCCCTTCAGTATCCAATTCATTCAGTTTTTCAACATATTCAAGGATTGTATTCAGCTGGACGGTGAATTTGCTTTTTTCATCCTCTGAAAGGTTTAAATTGGCAAGCGCCGCGATTTTTTCAACCTGGTCTGTCGATATGGACATATTTCACCCTGATACTGTTTTCTGAAAATATTAATATAGCGTATTATTTGATATTATTGCAAACCCAAACCGGAGGTAATTTCCGATGTGTTGAAAAGAACTTCAGGATTTTTTGTCATTAACGGCGATAACGTAGATTTCGGAAGCTACTTCTTTGTCCAGCGCAATGGTCGTCTGATCACATACCACAACCATTGCCGGATGTTTTTGTTTAATGCGGATTACATTTCCGGGAATTATTCCGAGGTTGGTCAATCGCTCCAGCCGTTTTTGCAGACTTGGTAATATATAAACAATTTTTACGGAACGTCCCACGCCGATTTCCGACATCGGATGAACCAGCGGTGATACCGTTTTTTCATACTTATTACAGCATTCTCCTCTCGGAATGGGCTTGTTATGCGGGCACACCCGCGGGTGACCGAGAAAGGCACAAACACTGTCGGTAGCCTCTTCACTGAGGACGTGTTCCCAGGTACACGCCTCTCTTTCGAAACCACTGTCATCCATTTTAAATACATCTTTGAACAGCCGTTCCGCCAGACGATGTCTGCGGATTATTTTTTCAGCATATTTTTCACCGTTCTCGGTCAGAAAAACATCGCCGTTCGAAAAACGTACGAGATCGTTCTCCCGCATTGAATTCAGGATTTTTTCAGGCTCTTTTTCCTGCGTGATATCATGCACCATTTTACGCTCTGAAATTTTTTCTTCGCGCAGGGTCCAGATTAATTCGAGGATTTCTTCAATTTCTCTTTGATTCATTTTTAGTATTTTTTCCAAATAATTTTGAAACCATATTTACCAGTTTCGATTCAACCGGGAACTGGTAATGGCAGTTGGGACAACAAATCAGTTCGCATCCGCTATGAAAGATGCACCCCTCGCAAACGTACTTATACTCTTTGAATTGGAACCCGCAAACCGGACAGGTCATAAAACCACTCCGAACAGATTAAAGGCGTAATTTACAAGTCCCCCTACAAGAAATGCAAAGGGAACGATAAACAACGCCATCGCCACAGCTATTTTTATTCCCAGCTCTTTTATGATCATAAGAAAATTGGCAATGCAGGGTACGAAAAGAGTAATCGTTATCACACTGACAACAATCTGGTTGGTCGTTAGCAGCCCTTTGTTGGCTAAACTGAACAACCCTGCGGCTCCGTAATCGCGTCTTAAAAAGCCGATCAGAAAAGCCTCGGTTGTTTTAGCCGGTAAACCCAGAAATTTTTGCACCAATGGTGCCGAAATCTGTTCGATCCAGCCAATCAGATTTGTTTCATCCAGAACAAACAGAATCAGTGTACCGAGGATAAACAGAGGCAATACTTCTTTCAAATACCACTCGATACGGGCCAGAGTTTTCATTCCGATATTTGCCAGCACCGGCATGCGTATGGGCGGCAATTCCAGAATAAAATCGGATTTCGAGCCGGGAAGGATTTTGGATGACAACCACCCGACGGTTATCATTACCATGCTGACAACCCCCACCCACAATACAGTTGCCGGCCAGGGCAGTAAAGCCGTCATTCCCAGTATTACGCCCAACTGCGCCGAACAGGGCACTCCCAGCGCCAGCAACAGAGTTACAATAATTCTCTCTTTTTTCGTCTCCAGAATTCGTGCACTCATGGTTGCCATTGTATCGCAGCCGAGCCCCAGAATCATGGGCAAAACAGCCTTTCCGTTCAGACCAAGCATCCGGAACATACGATTAACCAGCAGGGCCAGACGCGGCAAATACCCGGAGTCTTCCAATATGCTGAACATTATAAAAAAGGTGGTCACGATAGGCAGCACAATGGCGAATCCGTAGGAAAGCGCCATGGTTATTATACCATATTCACCTACAAATAATTTGCGGATAATTTCAACGGGAACAAATCCGAACAACCAGATTGCGGCCGGATTAATGTATTCACCGAAAATTACATTTTCGAAAAAATCCACCGCAGTAACGGCACCGAACACCCCGACAAATTCGTAAATGATAAAAAGCACCACCATCAGAAACGGTATGCCCCAAATGGGATGCGTCATATATTCATCCAGCCAGTTTAAAACAGGGCTGGTGAAACTTTTCCGGGTTCGCACCACACGCTGGTAAACTTTATCTACTTCCTGATAGCGGGCACGGGTAATTACGAAACTGATCGGAGAATTCAGTTTTTTCTCCAGTTCCAGGATAATTTCGGAAAGTTTGCGGGCCTTGTCTTCCGTCAGGTTCTCGTGTACCCACCGGCGTAAAGTTTCATCACTGACCAGCAGCATGATTGCAAAAGCTCTTTTTGCCACCGGTGTATCGTCCAGCAATTCTTCAATTTGCGAGATTGCCGTTTCAATCGCCGGCGGGTATTTGATTTTCCATTTACCTTTTCCGGCTCTTTCCAGAATACTACTCAGCCGTTCCGTTCCCTGCCGGCGAATCGCGATGGTCGAATTTACCTGTACACCCAGAATTCGCTCAAGCGCTTCCAGGTCGATATCAATCCCGGCGCTTTTGGCCTCATCCATCATATTCAGGTTAAGCATGAACGGGATTTCCATTTCACAGAGTTGTAAAGACAGATGCAACACACGCTTGAGATTCTTTCCGTCCCCAACCTGAAGTACGCTTGAAACAGGATCGGTTAAAATAATATCACGGGTTACCCGTTCATCTTCGGACATGGGAATAAAACTGTTCGTACCGGGGGTATCGATGAAATTGACCTTTTGACGACTGAGTTTTCCCTCTCCACGGGTCACTTCAACGGTTGTACCGGGATAATTGGAAACGTTTACATATTTTCCCGTGAGAACACCAAAGATAACACTTTTACCGACGTTCGGATTACCGATCAGTGCAATCGATGGAGATTTTAAATCGGTCGTGACTTTCGGTTCAGCATGCATTTAAATTCACCTGTTTAGAATTAACCGGAGCATTTATTACATTTGCCATACAACTGATGTGAATAATCAAGAATTTCTACTCCGAATCGTTCACATAGTCTTTGATGGATTCCTTCAATTTCCGGGTCATAGAATTCAATTATTTTACCGCACGAAACACAGAGGAAATGATCGTGATTATCCCTTTCGGATTTGGGTTCGTATACCCGGCCGTTCTCACCGAAACGATGTTTGGTCACCAGCCCGCAATCCACCAGCAATTCCATGGTCCGGTATACGGTGGCACGGGAGATTTTTTTCTGCTGGCTTTTCAGACGATCAATTAACGATTCAACGTCGAAATGCTTATCCATTGCAAGAACCACCTGAAGTACCGTTAACCTTTCGGTGGTATTCTTAAGATCATGTTTTTTCAGATATTCACAAAAAATCTGGCTGTAGTTCATAGGCGACCTGACATTGAGACTCATTCTCAATGGTTGTTCAAAAAAAACCGCCTATTGGCGGCTTTCAACCACAAGTCTGTTTAATTCTTCATCATCGAAATAATAATATTTCGGATTCACATTTTTACCTTTATATATCACTTCATAATGCAAATGAGGTGCGGTTGCGATACCGGTCTTTCCGACGAGCCCGATTTTATCTCCGCGTTTCACCCGCTGCCCCTGGCGAACCAGAATTTTCTGCATATGGCCGTATCGGGTTGAATATCCGTATTGATGATCGATAAAAACACAGTTTCCATAACCGCCGTTATAACGTGCCAGTTTAACGATCCCGTCCGCCGCCGCATAAATCGGAGCACCTGCTTTTGCAGCGATGTCGATTCCGGGATGTTTTCGATAAACCTTCAATACCGGATGCAAACGCTTCTTCGCAAACCGGGAAGTAATCCGGCCGTTAATCAGCGGGTTTAATGCCGGTAAGTGCCGAATGGAATCCTGTTTTGCATTGTAGGTGAGCATCAATTCCTCGAAACTGTTATGCTCAAGTTTAACTTCCCGTTCAAGCTTTGAAATTGAAGCCATATAGGCATTCAGATCGGACGCGAAATCAGTGCCGGTAATTTCATCGGTCAATTCATATTCGAAAGTCGCGCCGCCGATACCAACATCACGCACATCGGCATTCAATTCGTTCAACCCCATGATCATACGCAATTCGTCATCTTTTTCTTCAATTTTCGCCAAGGTGTTTTTGATATCTGCAACTTTCTCGTTCATTTCCCCCAGTTTTTTCTTCAGCAGTTCATTATTCTTACGCAGGGATTCAATCGTAGAATTATGACTGAAATTTATGATGAAATCAAGCGAATATTTGGCAGAAACAAAAAATACAATAATGAAAATTGAAAAAATCGTGATCAGTTTAACCCGTGAAAACGAAATTTGCCGTACGTTCGTACTTTCACGAGAAGTGAAGATTATTTTCCACTCGCCTTTCATTAGCAATTAGCCCCTTTTGCTATTATGCTCGATTAAAGCCTGGTAAACTTTAGGAAGGTACGCCATCCATGGTCAAAATACGTAAATTCCTTTTTACAGTCAAGTTACCGGATGAAATTGAAAAACCCCTCCAATTTCAGTTGCCAAAGCGGTAAATTATACAAAAAAAAAACTCCGCCTTCAAGCAGAGTTTTCGAAAATTATCATTTT
>JAJRVZ010000257.1 GCA_024277055.1 Calditrichota bacterium | reverse complement strand
TCGGCCGGGCCAGCTCACCTTTTCAAGTGCTCTGCGAAGATTCGATTCTTCAAGGGTACGGTTTTTAGATTGCAATAATAATTCCGCCGTCTGTACGGCCAGGGCCGCATTCTCAATCTGAAATGCACCCGGCAGGGAAAGGTTCAATTCAGAAAAACGCGTTCCCGTGTGTTTGTTATGCCAGCTGAAAACACTGAACCTCTGATCGGTCGAAACCATTTCAACGGAAATTATCTCAGGCAAATAGTAAAACGGATTGCTTCCCGCTTTTTCTCTCAACACCTGCTCCGCCTCAGGTTGCTGTGCGGAACAGAAAACGGGAATCCCCGGTTTGATGATGCCCGCTTTTTCACCGGCGATGGCTGCCAGATTATTACCCAGTTGTTTTTCATGGTCAAAATCAACGGGAGTTATCACCGCCGCCACCGGACTCAGAACATTTGTAGAATCCAGCCTGCCACCCAGCCCGGTTTCGATAACGGCCGTATCAACCCGATGACCGGCAAAATGATCAAATGCCATTGCCGTGGTCGTGTCAAAAAAAGTTGCCTTTCGCCGGTAAACCAGTTCCTTCACTTTCTGCCAGAAAAACTGAACTTCTTTCCGGCGAATACAGCGGCCGTCAATGCGAATACGTTCCCTGAAATCCACAAGATGCGGAGAAGTATATAATCCCGTTTTCCACCCGTGCGCTGTCAAGATCTCCTGCAGGATGCGCGCCGTTGAACCTTTCCCGTTGGTACCGGCAATATGGACGGAATCGAACTTTGTCTGCGGTTGCCCGAGATATTCACAGAGAGCGCGGATATTTTCCAGGCCCATTTTAATGGCGAATTTCTGCAGGTCGAACAATTCGCGGATGGTTTGATTGTAATTTTTTGAAGTCATTAATATTCCGGTGGGTATTAATAGTATTAAGCGCTAAACGACCCTTCCAATGATAAAACCGATTACGATCCCAACAAGTAACACAACCGTCAGGATTCTGTAATTAACGACATCTTTTGAGTATCCCCGTTTTATGGCCACGATGGAAACGAAATAACCCAGCGCGTTTATCAGCCAGAAAAAGGGCAATGCCAGTACCTTGGCAATGATCGGTCCCACGATCGGCACCAGTCCGATCAGATTTAACAATCCGACAAATGCCTGTGTCAGAATGCCGAAAACAACCACGGCCCCGCCGATAATCGTATTATCAACATGATAATGTAAAGCAACGGCAATAAAAACGCCGATCACGATCCAGATAACTATTGTTTTCCAGAAAGCGAGAAAAAAATCTTTCAGAGTAATGTGAAAGCGCTCGCTGTTGTTTTGCGCTTTTCTGTTTTTTTTTATTTCAGGGTCGGGCTGCATCAGGAGTTATGAAGAACTGTTTTTTCCTTAATTTGTTCCGTTACTTTTCCAAACCGTCTTTCGCGACCGAGATAATTTTTAATGGCCTCCAGTAAATGGCGTTTGCGGAAATCGGGCCACAGGGTTGAGGTGACGTAAATTTCCGCATAGGCCACCTGCCAGAGCAGAAAATTACTGATACGGAATTCCCCGCTGGTGCGAATGATTAAATCGGGATCCGGCAACCCCGCCGTTTGTAAACAGGACTCGAAGACGCTATCATCAATCTGAGCAGGATCCAATTCACCCCGCCGGACTTTGTTCGCAATTTCGACTACGGCATCTATGATTTCCGCCCGGCCGCCATAGCTGAGCGCAAGATTCAGAATCAAGCCGGTGTTGCCGCTGGTCTGTTCAATCAATGCGGACATGCTGGCGCGGGTTGGTTCGGGAAGATCGTTCAAATTGCCGATACAGATCACTTTAACATTTTTACGTATCAGGTCTTCAATTTCCGAATTAATCGTACGTACCAGCAATTGCATCAGCGCAGAGATTTCCCATTTCGGCCGTTTCCAGTTTTCTCGGGAAAAGGTATACAGCGTCAGTACTTCGATGCCCAGGTCTCCGCAGGCCTCGACAGCCTTTCGTACCGATTCAATGCCGGCGTTGTGTCCGGCCACACGCGGCAGATTTCTTTTTTTTGCCCACCTGCCGTTGCCGTCCATGATGATGCCGATATGGCGCGGCAAGCCGGGATTACTTTTTATTACCTGCTCCAAATCCTGTAGTGTGCTCAATCGATCCTCTCCAAACAAATTTTAGTAATTTAAATTGAATTTACACAAAGTCAAGAAAAATTGCCTCTTGTAAATTTTGATACCGCGAATTTTATTTTCGGGCGGTAATCAGACATAACTTAAATTATTGCAACAAATTCATCTGTTCCCTAAATTTAGAGGTTTTATTTAAATGGTAACAACAGGAATGTACATAGATAATATTCGTAATTTTTGTATCATCGCCCATATTGACCACGGCAAGTCCACTCTTGCCGATCGGATGCTGGAATTCACGCATACCATCTCATCCAGGGAACTGGTCGATCAGGTACTGGATGATATGGACCTCGAACGTGAACGCGGCATAACGATCAAATCACACGCTATTCAAATGGACTATAAAGCGAAAGATGGACAAACCTATGTTTTAAACCTGATCGACACGCCGGGGCACGTGGATTTTTCGTTTGAAGTATCGCGTAGCCTGGCCGCCTGTGAGGGTGCCCTGCTCGTGGTTGACGCCGCCCAGGGAATTGAGGCGCAGACCCTCAGCAATCTTTATCTCGCTATCGAAAACGACCTGCATATTATCCCGGTGATAAACAAGATCGATCTGCCCAGCGCACAGATTGAATCGGTAACTCAGCAAATCATTCAGACGATCGGCTGCAGAGAAGAGGACATTCTGCTGGTCAGCGCAAAAACCGGTAAAGGGATAGAAGAAACATTGGAAGCCATTGTTAAACAGATACCCCCTCCCAGAGGATCGGTTGACAATCCTGCGCAGGCTCTGATATTTGATTCCGTTTTTGACCCTTACCGCGGTGTTATAACCTTTATTCGCGTTTTTGAAGGGGAATTTCAAAAACGGGATGCGATCCGTTTTTTCCAGAATAACAAAAATTTTGAAATCGATGAAATCGGTATTCTGCGCATGAAAAGACAACCGGTTAAAACCCTGCGCGCCGGGGATGTGGGATACCTGATCAGCGGTGCCAAAGACGTTCACGATACAAAAGTGGGGGACACGATTACCCTGGCCCGAAACCCGGCCGATAAGCCGGTATTGAAATACAAAGAAATCCGTCCGATGGTATTCAGCGGCATCTACCCGGTTAACAGTGAAGATTTCGAACAACTGCGGGAATCGCTGGATAAACTGTATCTTAATGACAGTTCTCTCGTTTACGAACCGGAAACTTCGCAGGCGCTGGGATTCGGCTTTCGCTGTGGATTTCTGGGTTTGCTACACATGGAGATCATCCAGGAACGGCTGGAGCGGGAATATCAGATCAGTATCATCAACACGGTACCGAATGTGGTCTATCATGTGTATCTTACCAATGGTGAGATGATCGAAATCGACAATCCGAGCAAACTGCCGGATACCGGTAAAATTGATCACCTGGAGGAACCGTATATTTCCGCACAGATACTGACCCCTACCGAATATATCGGCAATATTATGAAACTGGCGCTGGACCGGCGCGGTAAATTCATCAACACCAGCTATCTCGACAGCACACGGGTGGATATGCATTTTAAGTTTCCGTTGTCTGAAGTGATCTTTGATTTCTACGACCGACTTAAATCCATCTCCCGCGGCTATGCCAGTTTCGATTATGAATATGATGATTACCAGGAATCCAAACTGATCAAACTGGATATCCTGATAAACGGCGAACCGCTGGATGCGCTTTCCACGATTGTGCATCACGAAAAGGCCTATGAATGGGGTCGCCGTCTGTGCCGCAAATTAAAGGAACTTATACCGCGGCAGATGTTCGAAGTGGTTATTCAGGCAGCGGTCGGCAGCAAAATAATTGCCCGCGATGTAGTAAAAGCCATGCGTAAAAATGTGCTGGCCAAATGTTACGGCGGGGATGTCAGTCGCAAACGTAAACTGCTTGAAAAGCAAAAAGAAGGAAAAAAGCGCATGAAACAGGTGGGACGGGTGGAAATTCCGCAGGAAGCGTTTCTGGCCGTTTTGTCCATGGATGCGTCCGGTAAATGACCGGGAACCTGTTTACACAATTTTCAGTTATAACATTTTCTATTTTGAAATGAACGGGGAACTATTTTGGAACAGAACACGAATGAAAGCCAAAGGAAGAACAGTAATTTTTTTGAGGGCCTGTTTGTTGCGCTGATAGCTGCACTGCTGATTCGCCAGTTCATCGTCGGTAGCTATTTCGTACCCACTTCTTCCATGGAAAATACGATCATGACCGGTGATTTCCTGCTGGTCAACAAATTCAATTACGGAATGCGGACGCCGGACTGGATCGGCATTCCATTCACCGATATCGGTTTTTCAATTCCCTGGGTACGAATCCCGGGGTTTAAAATGCCGCAGCAGTATGATGTCGTTGTTTTTCGTTGGCCGATCGATACGAAAATCGATTATATAAAACGATGCATAGCCACCGGCGGGCAAACCCTGGAAATAATAGACAAAGCCGTTTTTGTCGATGGTGTTGAATTACCGACGCCGCCGCACGCTAAATTTATAGACCCCCGTGTGTTCGGCAAACACGAAGGACGTTTCAATTTTTCCACTTTCAGAAATAACAGCTTCGGCAGTCGCGACAATTTCGGTCCTATTACGATACCGCCGAAACATTTCTGGATGATGGGCGATAACCGTGATAACAGCTCGGACAGCCGCGTGTGGGGATTCGTCTCAGAAGATCACATCGTCGGTGAAGCGCTGATTGTATATTTTTCCTGGGATACGACCCTGCCGACGTCCAAACTGTTCAGTAAAATCCGTTTCAGCCGTATGGCCAACATTATCCGGTGATCATGTCTGTTTCATTCTTACCCGGCTTGTATATTCACATTCCGTTCTGCGATACCAAGTGCGGCTATTGTGATTTTTATTCTGTTACAGACGATTCTGCACAACCGGAATTCATAGGCGCTCTTTGCACGGAAATCAGGCTGGCCGCAGGCGATCATGCCTTTCGGAGACCGGTGGATACAATTTATTTCGGTGGCGGCACCCCTTCTCTTTTAAAAGCGGCTGAAATCGAAAAAATTTTGCTGGCCGTTTTTGATAGCTATACTATAACCGCTGATTGTGAAATAACCCTGGAAACCAATCCGGGGACCGTTGATTATCTCAAATTGTATTCGTTTAAAAAGGCGGGGATTAACAGACTCAGCATCGGCATCCAGTCCTTTTCAGACGAAGAATTGAAATTCCTCGGCAGAATACACGATGCCGGACAGGCAAAAAATACACTGAAAATTGCTGAACGGGCAGGTTTTGATAATGTTTCAATCGATCTGATTTATGCTCTGCCCGGCCAGACACTGACTTCCTGGAAACAATCCCTGAAAACAGCAATGGAATACCAGCCGCGGCACATTTCCGCATATAACCTGATTTTCGAACCGGGTACGCCCTTTTTCAGACAGCTGCAGCATGGTAAAATGCACCCCCTTCCGGAAGACCTGGAAGTCGGTTTTTTCAATTTCACGAAAGATTTTTTAAACGAAGCCGGTTATGATCATTATGAGATTTCCAATTATGCTGCCGGACCGAAATATCTATCTCGGCACAATTATAAATACTGGAATCATGTGGAATACCGGGGATTCGGACCTTCGGCACATTCATTTATCGATAAGCGGCGCTTCTCAAATGTCCGCTCCGTAAAACACTATATTGAAAAAATCCGCTCCGGCGCCAATGTTGTGGATTTTGAAGAATCCCTGTCCCGGCAACAAATTATGTTCGAGCACGTTTATTTACATCTGCGCACGCAGCAGGGGGTTCATCTGCCCGGTTTCCGTGCACGGTTTCACAAGGATTTTAAACGGATCTATGCGCCGCTTATTAATCAATTGCTTGACAACCGCCTTGCGGTTTTCAGTAATTTCTATTTTAAATTCACCCGGAAAGGAATGCTTCTGAGTGATGAAATATTACCGGAATTTTCTGCGGTCTGATGTGTTCGTTTGGATATTTTTTCTGACCGCTTCGGTTGCCGCACAGCAGAATGATACCCAGTTGCGTCTGGCCCGCACCCTTGAAAACAACCATCAGTACGAACAGGCGCTCAAAATCTATAAATCCGCCTATGAAGCAGGAAAAAAAACACAGCCGGTCATCAGTGGCGTAAACCGCTGTCTCAACCGTCTGCAGGACTATCCGCAATTAATACAATTCCTGGAAAAAGTAATCGATGAATCAACCGCTCCGAATTCCTGGCGGGTCGAACTGGGGGAAGCGTATTTGCTCAACGGCGAACCGGAAAGGGCCATGCAGGTATGGGAGCAGCAATTAAAAATGGAACCCGGCAATCCTATTTTATACCGCCGGATTGCATCTGCTCTCATTCGGCAACGCCGTTTCGACACTGCTATTGATATTTATAAAAGAGGCATGAAAACCGCGGCGAAATCATCATCATTTTATCTGGATATTGCCAACCTGTACCGTGCCCAGTTAAATCTCGAAAAGGCCGCTGAATATTATTTACTGTTCTACACCCGTAACCGCAAACAATTCAATTTTTTACAACGACAGATACTGAACCTCACCAGCCGCACTTCCACATCCGAGCCGGTGGTAAAAGCACTGAACACTTACATTTCGAATCACCCGGAGGATGAAAATGTCAAAGAAATCCTGGCCGGTTTGTATGTAAGGGACCGGAATTTTGAAAAGGCCTATTTTATTTACCGACAGCTCGAAAACAAAAAAAATAATGGCCGCTTTCTGATGCGCTTTGCCAACGAGGCCTTTAAAAACAATGCCTATGAATATGCCATTAAAGCCTTTGAAGATGTACGCCGATTGAAACTGGGCAACCGGCTGCAGGCTGCCTTCGGCCTTGCCGGTTGTTACCGGGCGCTGGCCTATTTGCAGCGCAAAGGCAAACTGGAAAATGATGCCGCTGAAAACATGCAACAGGCGGAACAATTGTTCCTACAACTGGCAGCCCAGCAACGGAACGTGTCGGTTGCAAAACGCAGTCTTATACGTCTCGGTGATATATACTACAATTTTTATTTTGATCTGGATCGTGCGATCGGCAGTTATCTGGAATACGAACGGCGATTTCCGCGATCGGCCGAACGTGAATCAGTTCGATTAAAGCTGGGTCGCGTTTATCTTACCAAAGGAATGCTTGCGGAGGCAGAAAAAATATTCATATCCGTAAAAAACCGAAAATATACCGCTTCCGCAGAATTTTTCTCCGGTGAAATTGATTTTTTTCGCGGCCGTTTCAGTAAAGCCATCAAACATTACGACCGTGTCCTGCAGGTTGGAGGAACCGGCGACTCGCTGGCGAACAATGTTCTCGGACGCCGCTTGTTGATTTCTTCCTTCAGCAGCGATTCGCTGACACTGGCAGCGTTTGCTTCCGCCGAATTTCTGGTTGCACAGCGCAAATTGTCCGAAGCGGTGAAAAGTTTCACCACGGTTTTTCATAAAAAAACGGGAATCAGTCCCGCTGCCGCACGCCGGGCTGCCGGACTCCTGATGCGGTTGGAAAAATTCAGTGATGCACATTTCCTTCTTGCCGAACAGTTGGCTGCCTTTCCGGATGACTTGCAAAACGACCAGACCCTGTTTTTACTGGCAAAATCGGAGCTGGAAATGAAGGAATTTGACGCCGCATTGCAGCATTACCAGCAACTGATGAAAGATTTTCCGACATCGCTTCTGTACGAAGATGCCAGGGAACAGGCGCGATTATTAAGCCAACTGCGGGGGGAACAAAGCGGATGAAAAAGATACTGGTAATTCTCCTTTTATTGATATTGACGGCTTCCGCTCCTGCCGCATATATCCTGATTCCGATGGACCTTTCCCAAACAGACCATCTGAAAGCCTACGGCATTGCATACTGGATATTACAAAAAGATGTTAAAATTGAATGGCTGCTTAATTACAGGGGCGGAGCGTTTTTATTGCAGGATTCCCCTGTTTTTGAACGTGAGTGCGATCTGCGCGGCGTTTCCTACCAGGTTATATCAGCGGCACAGGTGAATCAGATCTATGCAACGATCGAAGATAACAATATGGAAAAAATACTCCTGGAGAAAGCCCCGAAAATTGCCGTGTACACCCCGCCCAATGCTCAGCCCTGGGATGATGCCGTTACGCTGGCGCTTACTTACGCCGAGATTGAATATGAAAAGGTGTTTGACCGTAAGGTGCTGGCCGGGGAGCTGGAAAACTATGACTGGCTGCATCTGCACCATGAAGACTTTACCGGCCAGTACGGAAAATTCTGGGCCAGTTTCCGCAATGAGGCCTGGTACATCGATCAGCAAATCCAGTACGAAAAGCTGGCGAAAGAACTGGGTTTCAGCAAAGTAAGCCGGGAAAAAGGCGCCGTCGCCAGGGAAATTAAAAAGTATGTACTCGCCGGTGGCTTTTTGTTCGCAATGTGTTCCGCTACCGATGCCCTGGACATTGCGCTGGCCGCCGAGGGGCTGGACATCTGTGCAACACCCTTCGACAATGATCCGCCCCAACCCGATTACCAGAGTAAACTGGATTACTCAAAAACACTGGCCTTTCAGAATTTCCGTCTTTATGACGATCCGGTTATTTACGAATTCAGCGATATAGACACACCGCCCAGTCACATGCCCCGTCTGCGCGATGCTGATACGGATTATTTCACCCTGTTCGAGTTCTCCGCCAAATATGATCCCGTACCGACCATGCTGACCCAGAACCATGTAAATGTAGTGAAAGGATTTATGGGACAGACGACCATGTTCCGCGAGGAACTGATTAAACCATCGATCGTGATTATGGGAAAAATTGAAAACAGTAACGAAGTAAAATATATACACGGAAATGCGGGTAAAGGTACCTTTACCTTTTACGGCGGACATGATCCGGAGGACTATACCCATCAGGTCGGTGACCCCCCCACCGATCTTCGTCTGCATAAAAATTCGCCGGGGTATCGCCTGATTCTGAATAATATCCTTTTCCCGGCGGCAAAAAAGAAAAAACTTAAAACCTGAGGTAGGGCATGTTTAAATTTTCCATCAGTACAATAGAACAAACCGGCCTTTCGGATATTACGCGGCAGGTACAGGAAGCGGTATCGAAAAGCGGAATTAATGATGGTATTTGTTATGTTTTTGTTCCACACACGACAGCCGCAGTTACCATAAACGAAAACGCCGACCCGGATGTGGGAGACGATATGATTATGGAGCTAAACAAAATCATCCCTTTTTCCGATAGTTACAAACACATGGAAGGCAATTCCGCCGCACACATAAAAGCAACCCTCACCGGCAGCTCCGAAATGATCCTTGTCGAGAACGGCAAATTGCAGCTCGGCACATGGCAGGGAATTTACTTTTGTGAATATGACGGTCCGCGGCGGCGACAGGTATGGGTACAGGTTCTTTCGAAACAGCTGTAACGGGAATTGATTCAAGAAAATCTTGAATCAACAGCTTTTTGCATTTAAATTCAATAAAATCACAGAAAAAAGGAGAGTTCGGGAATGCTGGAAAATACCGTTGATTCGTTGATCAAGCGGATAAAAGAGGAAGTTATTACCGATCCGAATATGAAGGATATTCCGCTGGCTTATCTGCTGACCAGAAATATCCCCGATTCAGTGAAACACTTTTTCGATCAGGAAGTGGAATTATGGATTCGTGAAGAAGAGGAAAAATTCTCTTCCAACGAGCGGTTCGATTACGATATGCCGGAAGTTCGTATGCTGATCGATAAGATTTTTGACCATTTGAAACAACATGCCAATTTCCATATAACAAAATTCAATCAATTGCTGGAACGCGCCGTTAAGCTCGAAATGAACTACCTGCTCACGCCACAGAGAACACTTACGCAATTTATTTTCAAGGACAGTGCTATCGTTTCCACGATGGAAGTATATGATACCCTGAAATATTTTTTCCGTTTCGAATATTATAAAAATGCCATTTCCGATTATTTTAATCAGAAATACCTGAAAGAAGTTTCTCAGGATCAATTCCGTGAACTGATCGCTCAAATTGACGAAAAAGTTTTCAGCGAAGACCGGTTTGAAACAACCCTCAAAACCATCAAAGCCATTACCTCTTATATTTCTGAGGCAACCGGTGCTGAGGTGGAATCGCTGCAGGTGGATGTTCTCAAACAGATATTTGCCGACCGGCACCTGATTACCTATTCTAACCTGATGGAAGACCTGTTGAAACAGGGCGATGAGGAAGTGTCGCT
>JAJRVZ010000256.1 GCA_024277055.1 Calditrichota bacterium | reverse complement strand
GCAGGGTGTATTCGTGATCAAAAGTAGCGCGGATATTTCGTGAAATGTTAAAATTCAAAGAGTTGCGTAAAGTGCGCTGATCGGTTACGGCCGGGCCGACAAGTATACTGGCAAAATTGGTATCCTGGGGAACACCCGTGTTGTTGGTTAAACCGAACTGGTATTTCCAGGTC
This sequence comes from Calditrichota bacterium, assembly GCA_024277055.1. Classification (GTDB taxonomy): domain Bacteria; phylum Calditrichota; class Calditrichia; order JAJRVZ01; family JAJRVZ01; genus JAJRVZ01. The sequence goes on along the minus strand of JAJRVZ010000256.1, from coordinate 9,834 downwards.
GGTATTTCGGAAACGAAAGAATTGGTTACCCCCTGCGTCCATGTGTACGTGGTCTGTACATTTTGCCAGGCATCAAAAAATCCGTAAATCCACATCAGCGGATTCGGTATTTTTATCGATTTCTTTTCCTTTTTGTCCTTCTGATCATCCTTTTTTTCTTTATCCTTTTTCTGGTCTTCCTGTTGTTTCGGCGCCGGTTTCTTTCGACGACCGGTATTTCTGCCCCGGGTACGCCGCGCCGGAGAACGTGAAGTTTTGCCTTCGGGTGTGTATATCATATTTACCAGCTGGCTGGGGCTGAAGGAAAGGGAAGCACGCCGCGTGATTTTGTTGTTACTTTGTTTCTGGTTTTTATCCAGGTTCGTGTAAAAATAACGGAAGTTTGCCGAGTAGGAATAATCCGTCGTCAGCCAGCGAACGAATTTCGGTTTATAGTCCATCTGAAAACTCTGGTCTATATCGGTATCCAGTCCGAAATTGCCTTTGGTAATAATGTTTTTAATGAGATTTTTGCCGCTTAAGCCTACAAAATCCGCATCGGCATTATGTTTACGGGAATAATTGAAATTCAGCGACGGGAACATTTTATAACCGATGCGCAGGCTGCGAACGGAATTGGTATTATTGAGTCGTGTAATTTTATTTTCCTGCCGTAGTTTGCTTTTCGATTTCGAATCGGTAATCGACAGGTTCATGCTCACATTTCCCGGAGTGTAAAACAGTTTTTCCGTCGACAATTCCTTCAGCACCGGAATTTTTGATAAAAATTTCAACGGCTCCACATAGTTGTTTTTGCCAAAAGGAATGCTGTAGGAAACGGTTTCCTTGAATTGTTCCCGCTCGCTGAACTGGGTTTCATAATTCCGGTTGCTTTTGAAGGAATAGTCAAAATCCAGTTTCAGCTGGTCGATGGTGTAACGCCAGTACCACGCTTCCGAACGACCGCGTTTTTTTATGGTTGTACCGATCCCGTAGGTTTTATTGAATGATAAATTGCGGTTCAGTTCGCTATCCTGTTCGCTTAAACCGAACAGGGATTTCAGTTTCTTTGCAAAGGAATCGTTACGGTAATGGGTGAGAATATCGGTTTTCGGAAAATACTTGGGGATTTGCTTGTTGAAGGATGCCCGCGCATCGACGGGAACGGAAATATTCCAGTCATCCGGCAGAAATTTATCGACATTCAATTTGCCCGAATAATTCTGTACTTCGCTCGTATTTCCCTGTCCGAACTGGGTTTTTACATCGTGAAAATCCGCATCTTTGCTTTCCCACTCCCCGTTGAAGGTAATCAAATCCGCCACTTTAATACTGGTGCGCAATCGCAGGGCAGAACCGGCATCCCGTCGAACCTGCGAAACCCGCATCTCATCGAGCCACATTTCACCGGTAAACGGACGTATTGCGTCTTTATTTTTTACCCCGACAATAAAATAGCGAACCGTTTTCAGATTCGGATTTCCTACAACTTTGTAATAGCGGTTCAGTTGTCCCGGTAAATATTGTATCTTTTCATCTTCAAATTTTGTTCGGGAAAGTTCATCCAGATCGATATCAACTTCGTTCCCCGAATACCAGTGCGCGTAAAGGTCCTGCCCGTATTCATAGTAGTTCTTCTTATCCGCACCAAAACGCATGTAGAATGCCACCTGGCTGGTATCGGTACCCGGGTCAGCCGGCAGAAACTGGTCGCCATGGACAAACATGCGCAGTTTTTTGTAGTTGATAAGGGACAATACATCGCCGTAAAGTGTTTTGCGCGCTTCGGCCCGTGCGCCCGGCTGCAGTTCTTTTAACCGGAAAACGATGGACTGTTCCTTTGAACGGGCCTTGGTAATCCGGTCTTCGATACCGCGGACGCCCGGCGGGGAGTGATAGGGTTCGGGGCCGCCGGGAATGGTGACCGTATTCTCTTCGCTGTTATACACGGTGATTGAAAACAATGAATCGTTCACTACCGGCTCGGTCGTGTCGCTTTCCGCTATGCCTTCCTCTTCCCATTCGTTACCGACAAAATCAAAAGTCGCCAGAAAAACGGTTTGGCGCACGGTATCCAGTTCACTGATCCACAAACGGACGAAATAGATCTGCTGGAAGGTGGAATCAGGGTTACCGACGCTGAATTCCGGGTCGAATTCTTTGAGGGGAATTCTGAACTGACGCCATCCTTTTGAAGTGGATCCGGTCAGCCATTGCAGGGCTTGAGGATCGCCTTCCTGCAGGGAAAAACTGTATTCGAAATACTCGTTGAGCAGATTCAGCTGACCGTCACCGTCCAGGTCTTCCGTATCCGGGTACCGTGTTCCGCGTGCGCGGGAGTTACCCTCCGTTCCATTGATACCATCATATCGTCCGGTGCGCCGGTCCGGTTCCCGCCAGTTATCGAAGGGATCGTCTCCCGGGCTGCCGTTGGCGAAACCGTCGATACCGATGTCTTCATTGTCATCCAGCACACCGTTACGGTTTTTATCTTCCGTATTCAGCGCGTGGTATCCAGGCCGCTTGTAGTGTCCGTTTTCACCTTTCATGTACCAGTCTTCTGAAATCTGGCCGATGTCGACATGGATCCGGCCTGCATTGCCTTTCACCCACATTTCAATGAACTTCGTTTTCTGCTGGTTGGCAAAGGTGGAAGTTGAACGCATGATGCCCACCCAGGTGCTGTCCGGATTCTGATCCGGTTCGCGCCAGAATTCCAGTGCCAGTACATCCGTGGTTTGCCCGGTCTGGGCGTTCACATCCCGATTGGGCCAGATGTCTTTGATCAAAACCTGATTGAACGGGTTGTACCAGATGAGTCTGCCGCGATTTTTATCCACAAGCGTATCTTCAATTACCTGGTTGCTGACGGCCGGCAACTTGGCCGGAGCGCTGGCTGTCGTCCAGTTGTTATAACGGATACCCAGGGTTGTGTTTCTTTTGCTGCCTTCAAAATCGTCAATATAGGCTACACCGTCCTGATCGCCGGTGCTGTTATTATCCATCGTATTCGGATTGGGAAGCACCTGTGCGAATTCCGCCTCCAGCTGAATGGAGGAAGGTTCATTGGTCTTTACAAAAGGCAGCGCATCGGCCCATTCTGTTAAAAAACGGGGTTTGAATTTCATGGCGGTGTTAATATCCCAAACAAGATTTGAGAACGGTTCCTGTCCAACCCTGACGCGCTGATCCAGCGTGGATTTGTTCATGTACAAAGCCGTCAGACCGAGAAATGAATCCTCCCAGAAACGATATTCCATTCTGGCGCCGAGAATCGTTTTCTTGTCCAACTGAAAAATACTGGCCTTTTCATATTTTATCTCGACATTCGAACTGGAACGTCTTGCTTCGTCTGATATCAGGGTCAGCTGCCCGGTAAAATAATCGATAATATAATCCCTGTCGCGCACCAGTTTATTGCCGTTCAGAAATACCTCTTCGCTGCCTTCCAGAATGTTGAACCCCAGATCGAAAGAAGACTTGGTGGAACGTGAACTGACGACGATGTCGAATTTGGTACGTTCGACACGATCATTTTGATTGTTCAGTTCGTACATATCAACCCATTTGGTACTGTCGATTTGAAAACGGCTGCCGGGTAAAGGTTTGAACGGTTGCAAGCCGGGGAAGATCAGTACACCATCCGCCCGATTCACCAGCAGATCATTATCGTCAATCTTTTTATCCCCCTCCTCACTGGTCGAACCGTTTTCATCCCTGCGATCGAGGCCCATCAAATAGAGGTAGGTTTTCCGCGGCTCGGTATCCTGCAGGGTTTCATGCTCGCCGTTTACATTGAATTCGATACGGACGTCAAATCCTTCTTTTTCAATATCCGTTCCGCCCAGGCTGTAAACATTGCGCATCATCAGCGGCCAGGTATCAACATAATCCGGTTTTACATTCTTCGGTTTGATCAGCCGGACCACCACCGCCCTGTTTTGAGTAGTATCGGCGATATCGGCAAACAGGGTTCCCACCTGTCCTTCATCGGTACTCCAGGCAACACCGAGAATCTGGTTGTCATCGATCGGCTGGCGCAGCCACAGGTATCCGCGGGCATAATCATAATTATAATCTTTCTGAGGTTCAAGCCGTTTGAATTTTCCGGTTTCCACCTGTCCGCCGACAGTTGTTAGATTCTGCGCGGCATCGATAGAAAGATTCCGGTAGGCCGGATCATTCGGATTCAATACGGCAACACCATCGCGGACATCAAAATCTTTGTAGGTACCGGTTACAAAAACATCTATTTCCCTGATCAGTTTGGATTCAACATATTGCCAGTTACTGAGATCATCCGTGAAACCCTGTTCAAAATAATCCTTATACCAGGTATCGATAAAGAAATATTTATTACGAACAAAATCGTAATCGTGAATTGTCGTCTTGCTTTCTTTCGCATTCCCCGAAATGGTCAGTTTTTCCTGATCACCCCGTTCCAGAGAAGCGATGCCCGTAAAATAGAAGTCACCGACCTGCACTTCGGATTTTACACCGAACAACCCCTGGTTGCTGCCGCCGAAAATCACATATTTCGTCGAAGGCAACGAAAGACCGATATTTCCGGCCTCGATCGATTGAATAATCTCATCTTCATAGCCGTCGTATTTGATGCGTAGCGTATTTTCGAAATCGAATTGTGCCTCGCTGTTCTGCTCAACCGAAACGGTGACTTTTTCACCGATTTTGCCTTCAATGGTAAATTGCTGGGTCTGGTTGAATCGCGGGCTGAAACTGCCGCGGTTCTGGGCAGCGGTGGTGGCCGCCCCGGAACGTTCTTCGGAACGTCCGGACAGATCGAAGGAAATATTACCGGTTACACGCAACCCGACGCGGTCCGAGCCGAAGATACGAGTAAAAGTTTTGTTTTTTATGCGAATGGGAATATCAAGTTCAATTGCGCCGCCTTCTTTTTCTTTTTTCTGACCGATAAATTCCGTAACCGACCTGGTCCACTGGGCACGATTGTCATAACTGATACGCAACCGGATATAGGTTTCAAGGTCTACTACAGACGGTAAAAGAAACTCCGTATCATCCACACTTTCGCTTATGGAGATGAACTTTCCGGTGGAATCCATACTTACGGTACGTTTAAGAGCAGGAAATTTGATCTTGAACAACGTCGAGTCTGCAGCGTAATGGCCGATGCCGAAGACTTGCTTTTCAAACAGTTGTACCGCCGCCCCGGGCGCAGGGGGCTGTAATCCTACCTGTGCCGACAACGGCCTGTTAAGCAGAAATAATATGCAGAGTAGTACCAGGCAGGCCTGAGAAAGCCTGTTTGCCGAATACCTTAGACGTTCTACCAATTTAATTTGTCAATATCCTGTTTAGTTACAATCGCAGTAGCAAATTTCGCCTAGGTATCCTCCGCTATTTATTTTCTATGGTAGTCGGTAAATTTAACCAGCAGTCTCAGTTAATTCAAGGTTTTTTTATTGTGGCTTGTGATTGTTTTTATTTTAGTAAACTGCTGTTCGACCTTCGTATGTTGCTTGTACAATTCTGCCGCTGAAAAGTTCGTGCCCGTTGTGCCATAGAACTTCATTTTTATTTTGCGTATATTTTGTCTTTGAGAACGAAAAGCGATCATGAAAATTCTGACAAAATACATTATCCGGGAACATATTCCGCCGTTTCTTTTTTCACTGGCCGTTCTGATGTTCCTTTTCCTGATGAATTTTCTGGTTAAATATATAACCCAGATTTTCGGGAAAGGGTTGTCGGTCTGGACAATATTCGAACTGATTTTTTATAACCTGGCATGGATGTTTGCCCTGGCCGTACCCATGTCCGTTTTGATCGCTACCCTGATGTCCTTCGGACGTTTTTCGGCGGACAACGAGATCATTATTCTTAAATCCAGCGGAATCAGTATTTACCGCCTGATCCGGCCGGCCCTGATATTTGCATCGGTAATCACGATCCTGATGATCCTGTTTAACGATATGGTTCTGCCCGATTTCAACCATCGCGCCCGCGTGATGTTTCATAATATTCGCGAAAAAAAACCTACGCTGAAACTGGAACCCGGAATATTTTTCACCGTTGGAAAATATTCCTTTCTTGTGGAGAAAATCGACAAGACCCTTGGTGAGGAACTCAGCGAACGTACCAACATGCTCGGCCCCGATTACGACAACCAGGAAACCCCCGACCGTTTGTTAAATGTTACAATATTTGACCGCAGTCAGCAGGAGAAAACGATAACTGTTACTGCCAAAGAAGGATACATGGTATACTCACAGCCAAAAAAGGCATTGATTTTCACGCTCTTCGACGGCGAATATCATGTTTTCGATCTGCTCGATGAAGAAAACTACCGCTTTTCACATTTCGACCGCAATGTCGTAACCATCGATGCCCCTGAATTCCAGCTTGATGAAAAGGACGATGATTACCGCGGCGACCGCGAAATGAATGTTGAAATGATGATGAAGAAAGTCGATGAAAGCCGCGAACAGCTGCGAAATGAAAGCAGTAAAATCATTAATGTGATCGAGCGGGACTGGAAAGCGGCAACTTCACGCATCGACACCCTGGTGAAGGTGGAACCCGTTGCCGATACCGAAGAAGATATCACCCTGCTGGAAGGAATTTCCGCACGGGAGTGGATCCGCGCCTGCGACCGGGCCTTCAACCGAACCCAGCGCAGTTACCAGCTGTTGCGAACTGCCAGAAGCCGGATAAAAACCTACAAACAGTCGATTAACCGCTACCTGGTGGAAGTACATAAAAAATTTTCAATTCCCTTTTCAAGCATTGTTTTCATTCTGATCGGCGCTCCCCTCGGAATTTTCGCTCGTAAAGGCAGTCTCGGGGTCGGCGCCACGCTAAGCATTTTCTTTTTCCTCATTTACTGGATCGGTCTGATCCTCGGCGAAGACCTGGCCGATCGTCGCCTGCTGACGCCGTTCATGGCCATGTGGCTGCCTAATATCCTTATCGGACTGGCCGGTTCGTACCTGACATGGCGGGCGGTTAAGGAAACCATGTTTATTCGCTGGGATCGTATTGTTGCTGTTTTCAATAGCCGGCGCAAAAAGCCGGAACGGGATAAACCGGTTCAAGTATCACACACGGATGGCGTATGACTTTGCTCGATCGATACGTTTCGAAAAAATTCCTGATGATCCTGTTATTCGGATTACTGGCCTTTGTAATAATTTTTCTGGTGATCGACCTTATTGAAAATATTGACAAATTTATTGACCGAAAAGCCACGACGGAACAGGTTGTTCTTTATTACGTGTATTACATACCATATATCATCAGCCTCACCCTGCCCATATCGATGCTGCTTGCCAGCCTGTTTTCGCTTGGCAATATGACCCAGCACAACGAAATCGTTGCCCAGAACAGCGCGGGAATAAGCCAGTACCGGATTTTTGCCCCCCTGTTTGTAATAGCGTTTCTTATCAGTATTGCCGCAGGAATTTTCAACGAAACCGTTGTACCGTTTACCAACCAGGAGCGGCTTTCCATTTACAGGCACGAAATAAAAAAGCAGCCGCGCACCAAGGGTATGAACCGAAACAATATTTATATTCAGGATAATCAGAACCGCAAAATTTCCATTGGCTTTTTTAACGGGGTAAGCAATATTGCAAGAAAAGTAAGCCTTCAATACTTTAACGGCTCGACCCTCGTACGGCGTATTGACGCCCGGACGATGGAATGGAAAAAGGACCATTGGGTGATAAAGGATGTAATTGAACGCCGATTTTCCGGATCGGATGAAACCATCTCCCAGCAAAAGGAACTGATTCTTGACGATCTTGACATCCTGCCGGAGAATTTGCTCGAACTACAAAAACGGCCGGAAGAAATGAGCTATGCCAGGCTGAAAAGATTTGTGGATGAAAAACTGAAAATCGGCGCCGAGGTTCGTAAGTGGATCGTGGAATTGTACTTAAAAATCTCCTACCCCTTTGCCAATTTCATTATCGTTTTGTTCGGGGCGCCTCTGGCAGCCCGCAAACGACGCAGCGGTCCGGCGGTGGGAATCGGAATCAGTCTGCTGGTTTGTTTTGTATATTTTCTGTTTATCCGTACCGGGCAGGTTCTGGGGCACCAGGGAGATCTTCCGGAATGGCTTGCCGCCTGGTTTGGAAATATAATTTTCGGTATCGCCGGGCTGATTACACTTTTCAGAACCCGAACATAATTAAATCATCTTTTAGTTGAATTCTTTGTAAATGGCAATTATATTTTAACAATAGAATCAACGCATTATTATAATGAGAAAACTACGGACAAGCACTAAGGGGCTGCTGTCCGGGGTGACGATACTGCTGCTGCTTGCTTTGCCGTTATCAGGGCAACAAAAAACCACATATTCCTATGAAGTTCCCCGCACTTCCGGCTCCTTTTCAATTGACGGTTATTTAAGTGAACCTGCCTGGAAAAAAGCAACAAAAATCCAGGAGTTTTTCACCTTCAGGCCCCTGGACGGCAAACCGGCCTATGAAAAAACCGCAGCACTGGTAACCTATTCCGAGCAGGCTTTTTACATTGCCTTTGTGTGTTTCGATCCGGACCCGCAATTGATTCGCGCATCCATCACACGGCGCGATGAAATTTTTGACGATGATTTCATAATTCTTTACCTGGATACGTTCAACAACGGAAATCTCGCCTACCAGTTCGCCTTCAACCCCTTCGGCATTCAGGCCGACGGTATATTTATTGAAGCGGTCGGGGAGGATTTTAATCCGGATTATATCATCTATTCCAAAGGCCGGCGATTTAAAAAGGGATATATCGTTGAAGTGGAAATACCCTTCAAATCGTTACGCTTTCCCGAACAGAATGAGCTGGTCTGGGGCATCTCGATTCTGAGACGCATCAATCATCTGGATAAAGACATAATATTTCCGGCCATCTCCAGAAATCTGTCCACTTTCGTACCGCAGTTTGCAAAAATATACGGCATTCGAAACGTCAGCCCCGGTAATAATCTGGAACTGTTGCCGGAATTCACGTCCGATCAGCACGGAATCCTGTCCGATGGCGGTTTTAAAGAGGGACGGGTGAATTACGCAGGCGGATTGAATCTCAAATACGGAATTGCATCCAATACCACCCTCGATCTGACTTACAATCCCGACTTCAGCCAGGTTGAAGCGGATGCCGATAAAATTGATGTTAACCGCCGTTTCCCGTTGTTTTACGACGAAAAACGCCCCTTTTTTCTGGAAGGTACAAATATATTTGATACACCGATCAATGCTGTTTACACCCGCCGGATCGTTGATCCCATTGCCGGGGTAAAGCTGACCGGAAAAATAGATACCTGGTCTTTCGGTTTGCTTGGCGCAATCGATGATTATTACGGATCGGAAAATTCCTTATTATCGGAATCATCCCTGCAATCCTATTATGATCCGGCCTTCGATCAGCAGTCATTTCTGAACAAATACAAATACGAAAAAACTTACGACGCCATCTTTCGTGTAAAAAAAGATGTTTTCGGGTATTCCAATATCGGCCTGTTGTTTACCGAAAAACGGCTGAAAGACACCTACAGCAGGACCTACGGCGCTGATGCCAATTTTATTATTGCCAGTCAATATGTTTTAACACTCCAGGCATTGAATTCTGAAAGCAAGAATTTTTTCGACGCCGAAAAAAAATCGGACCCCGCTTTTTATGCCAGTCTTTACCGCGGCAGCCGAAATTTCGGCATTCAGGTCTACTATAACGATTTGTATCCGAATTTTGAGGTCGCCAACGGTTTTCTGGAAAGGACGGATATTCGTGAAGCGGGGGGACAAATGTGGTACAATTTCCTTTCCAATCAGTCTTTTTTCTCACGGATAAGCCCCGGGGTTTTCGTTTATCAGACCT
>JAJRVZ010000255.1 GCA_024277055.1 Calditrichota bacterium | reverse complement strand
CCCGGTTCATCGACATTCACATAACCGATGCCGTGATCACGTAAAAATATTTCGACAGGCTTTTTTACCCAGCTGTTGTGCCGAAACTCGACGAACAGCGGAACGTCGCCGCACAATTTTTTTGTCTCGACCAGATGTTTGCGCCCGGCTTCGGAATTTTTGAACGAGTAGGGAAATTGTGCCAGCAGTCCGTAAAATTTCCCGGCATCCTGCAACGGCTTCAGCGCTTCCAGCAGCTGTTTTATTGCCGACTCGCTTTCCCTGCGGACGTGCGGTGTCTCGCGGTGTGTTTTCACAATAAACTCAAATTTCGGCGGAGTGCGCTCGGCCATACGCTGAAACGAAGCCTGCGGCAGAATATGGTAATAGGTGGCATTGATCTCCACGGTTCTGAAATGTAGAGTATAGAATTCCAGCATTTGGTTGTCGGCCAGCCCGGGCGGGTAAAAAACCGACCGCCAGTCCTGGTAACTGTACCCGGACGTACCGAGTCTGACGTCCATGCTGAAACGGTTTTTTTTGATCATGGAATTCCCACCAGTCTGTATTTGTCAAAAATAAACAGGAAGATGATTTAAATCAAAAACCGCAATTGAGCAACCTTTTAATGGTTTTATCTAAAACGGGTATAAATGGTTTCAACCCTGCAGTCCCAATGATGAGATTACTTTTTAAAAAAGAAAAGACCAACTTATGCGCCAGTAACGGATAAAACGAAAAGAGAAGGATAGAACCTTCTCATTGGTTTCGATCCGAATATACTTTCAGGTAATAAATACAGTGTAAACAAAAAAGTACGATTATTTGCCGGAACGTATCTTATTTCCGCAGCACCATGCGGCCGGAAAGTCTTTCTTTTCCCGATTGTACAGTGTAGAAGTACAGTCCGCTGGAATAGCTGTTCATCGACAGGTTCAAACGGTGTTCACCGGCGGCCAGTTGTTGTTTCCGGGTTAAGATAGTACGGCCAGTTATATCATAAACCCGTAATGATACGTTTCCGCTCTGCAACAAACGAATTCGAATTGCCGTGCGCGGATTGAACGGGTTTGGATAAGCGCCCAGCAGTTGGAGATACTGCGGTGCCGCTCCCGTGCGAACGGCATCTTCAATTCCGGAGACGGTGACGAGGCTGTCGATAAGGCCGACCAGAAGCGGTATATTGAAGCCGGCTTCGATGAGCACAATTCGCCCGTCCCGCCCGACAACGATATTGGAAGGAAAGATGGACAATCCGTATGCCTGAAAGATCGAACCGGAGGTGTCGCGCAGGATGGGATAGGTCAGGTTTTTTTCACGGATAAAATTGATGAGCGGAAAAAGTATTTCCTGGAAGTCCATCCCCACAACCACTACTCCCCGGTCGCGGTAAGCCTGCCAGATTTCCGATTCCAGCTGTGGCGCTTCAACCTGGCAGGGAGGACACCAGCTGGCAAAAAAATTAAAGATAATTATTTTGCCGGCGAAATCATTCAGGGAGTAAAAGGTGCCGGCCGTATCGGGAAGGTAAAAATCAAGCGCACTGTCGCCAACGCTGATCTGCGCCCCGGCGGGCGCCAGAATAACCAGCAAAGATAAAATAATAATCAGTATTTTCATGTAGTACTCCGTTTTTAAAGCAGGTTAACCCAATCAACGAAATTCTGAGGAAAGTACTGTAAGTACGATGACAGTAAATCAATTTCATTAAAATAAAAGGAACCGTGCTAATATCGTCAATATTTAATCAACCGGGATTATTTCGGTTGAGAATATTGTTTTTTTGAAAGCGTCAGCGGTAATTTATCCGTTGCGAAAATAACCGGAATCAACCCGGAATGGAGAAGGCAGATGAACACCGCTTACCAGGAAATTCTTTCAGGGATCCCGGCATACCTGCATCAATATGTAGTTGAACAGAACTACGAGCGATATACGTCACAGGATCAGGCGGTATGGCGTTATATCATGCGTAAAAACCTCAAGTTTCTTGCCAGGTACGCGCATCCTGTTTACATGGAAGGGTTGAAAAAAACCGGCATCAGTATCGAGCACATCCCGGATATTGACGAAATGAATAAGGCGCTGGGCAAGATCGGCTGGCGGGCAGTGATCGTAGACGGATTTCTGCCGCCGGCGGTGTTTATGGAATTTCAGGCGCACAAAGTGCTTGTTATTTCCGCGGAAATGCGATCGATCGATCATGTGTTGTACACGCCGGCACCGGACATCGTGCACGAAGCGGCGGGGCACGCGCCGATTATTGCTGATGAAGAATACGCCGAGTATCTGCAGAAATTCGGCGAATACGGTATGAAAGCAATGTCATCCAAACTGGACTTTGAGATTTACGAGGCGATCCGTTATTTGTCGATCATTAAAGAATATCCTAACGCCACAGCGCAACAAATAGCCAACGCCGAAAAAGACCTTCAGGAAAGAATATCAGAAAATAAAAACCCTTCGGAAGCGGCGCTGTTGTCCCGTTTGCACTGGTGGACCGTTGAGTACGGCCTGGTCGGGACGCCGGATAATTACACACAGTACGGCGCCGGCCTGCTGTCCAGTGTCGGAGAAAGCCAGGCTTGTCTGAGTCCGAAGATTAAAAAGCTGCCGCTGACGGTAGACTGTGTAAACTACAATTATGATATCACCAGCATGCAACCGCAGTTATTTGTCTGCACCGGTTGCAAACAGTTGATGGAGGTACTGGAGGAATTTGCCGATACTATGTGCTTCCGAAAGGGGGGAGTAAAATCCCTGATTCTTGCGCTGGAATCGGAAAATGTAGCAACGGCGCAGTACAGCTCCGGCCTGCAGGTTTCCGGCATCATTTCCGATGTAATTACCGACCGTGATGGAACCGAGGCATATATTAAAACAGCGGGTAAAACCTCGCTTGCCTGGAATAATGAAGAGCTTCCGGGACACGGCACGGATTATCATCGCGATGGATTCGGGTCGCCGGTGGGGCGTCTGCAGGGCTTCGAAAAACCGCTGGAGGATTGTTCCGAAACGGAATTGCAGACAGCGGGAATCGAACGCGGCAAACGTATCGAATTGATATTTGAGTCAGGCGTAATCGTAAACGGCTTGTTAAAAAAAATGCTTCGGCGCGACGGGAAAAACCTGTTGCTGACACTGGAGAATTGTACGGTGATCACGGCCGGCGGAGAGGTGCTTTTCCGGCCCGAATGGGGTGACTATGATATGGCGATAGGCGAGCGCATCACTTCCGTTTTCGCGGGGTCGGCCGATAAACACCGCTTTGATATCAATCCGCCTGTTCCGCGGAGTAAGGCCATCGAGGTTGAACGCAGCGCGGAGGAATTGTACCTGTATGATCTGTATCAACGGATACGGGATATGCGCGAAAAAGGAATCATTGATAAAACGAAACTGGAAAACATCCACGGTGAATTGAAGTTAAAATATCCCGATGACTGGCTGTTGCGCATCGAACTGCTCGAAGCAACCTATGCGGCAGGTGCAAACGGGGCCCTGGAACATTCACTG
>JAJRVZ010000254.1 GCA_024277055.1 Calditrichota bacterium | reverse complement strand
TAATTTGGATTTCAAATTCCTTTGCGGCAGATCTCAGTAGTTGAAAACTGATTTGCCGGCGCTTATTGCGCCATGAAATTATCTGCTGCAGGGATAAAAGTGCGGCTTTTTTTTCCGCAAGAGATCCGATCAGGTTGTGCCAGTAATCCCCATAGGGTGCAAGATGAAAATTATTGGGATGCAACAGCGCCGTCAACAGCCCCCCGCATTTTTCGACGGCAAAGCAAATATCACCGATGGTCCGTTCCGCGGATTCCGTGTCGGTGCCCCGTTCGGGCAGGCTGTATTCGAAAAAGGCCAGCGGTATCTCGGTGACGCCGCCCGGTTCGTTGCGTGTGTAATCGAAAGCCGTAAACGGCATGGTCATCGCCGCACGAAATCCGGCGTAGTGATTGTAAGCGAGACTGCTGTCGTATTGCAACCCGGCCTGTTTGGCCAGATACCATACCCGCGGGAAACGGCAGCGCAGGTAATGCTGGCGCATCCCGGTGATTTTTTGTTTCACCAGTTTCTGCAGAGACTGTTTTTCGGCCCCGTATTCACCAACATTATCAAACGCATTTAAAGATGGGTGCAGCGCGATTTCGTGTCCTTCTTCTTCCAGTTGTTCGAACAGCTGTCTGAATTTCGGAGATTCGATGCGATAACGGTAGCGCATGCCTTCCAGAAACCGTGACAGGAAAAAAAACGTGCTTTTTATTTTGTGCCTGCGGTAAAGTTCCAGCAATTGCGGAAAGGACCAGGCCCGCCGATCCTGTTCAGCCAATTGTTCCTGCTCCGCCCGCAACGCCTTTGCGTTACCCCGAAGACTGTGCAGCAAACCGCGCCCCAGGGCCTGTGCCCGATCGCGCATGGCGGTTCCCCGCACCAGGTCAACATCGTGGGTCAGGGCTGCGGCAAAGGGTTCGCCCTGCGGCCAGGCCTGTATACGAAATGCCGGCATTTGTGCTGCCTTCTGTGCCGCCGCCAGCGCTTTCGTAAATAGCAGGGCCAGCAGATCGACGAAAGGAACACGCATGGCACCGTGATTATACAGCAGCGAACGGCGGTGGTCGGAAGGTTGTTCATCGACATACAACCGGTTGCGTTCTTCAAAGCGGCTGAGATGATAAAAAATATTCAGCGGCAGATCGAACGGAATCAAAACAGCGCCGGACTGTTTATGCTCATAAACCGGAATTCCTTCTTTTTTCAGCCAGCCGCTGTTGCGCCCGGGTTTGAATGCGCCGCCTAGTATGGGGATTCGTTCTTCTGCAAACTCGATTTTATGCAACGCCTGCTCGGCTATATCAAGATCATCGATCAGGCCGCAGCTGAAGAGATGCAGCGCGGGCGTTGTCCGGTCGACCGTTTTCAGCTCCGGGGCAGGCAGGTAAAAAACTTCCAGCGCTGCTATTTTTTTCTCCGACGGCTGTACGATCTCAAAACAGCCGCTCAGATCGGCCAGTACATCCAGTGCATATCGCACACGGACATTGCCGTCAAATCCGTCATTCAGATACCAGCTCATAGCCCCCGCCTTTTTCTGGTTTTGTAACGCTGCAGCATCAGTAAAGAATTTAAGGGAAATCCGGGAATGTTTTCTACCTCAAAACCGCACTTCAGTTCCCCGCCGAAGCCACGTTTGAATTGCTCAATCTGCGGGTGACCGGCACCGAGAAAATCAAATTTCGTACATTTGCCGGACAGTTCCTCCAGCATCCGTACCAGCAACCATGTGGAGGCATCAGCGTCGCTGTGGTCGCTGCCGGCGATACAATCAAATGCCGAGGCCCCGGATGTGATGATGACCCTGCACGCCTTTATGGAATTATTTATCTCCACAGCCCGGATAAAGGTTTCCGGCCAGCCGGAAATTTCCCGAACCAGTGCACCGATCTTTTTTTCTGAAACCGGCGGTGAAATGCCGTGATAACTGTAACTGAGTCCATACAATTTCCCAATCGTATCCGGATCGACCGATGTAATGATTTGTGCACCCTGCTCCTGCAATTTTCTGTATTTGCGTCGTACCGACTGGCTGAAATTTGCTTCGTGTCCGCCGTCGCCGGAAAGCGGTAACAGGTAGGTATAGTGCGGCTGAAGCTGGTGACCGGTCCACTGGAAGGCCCGTAGATCGGTAAAACTGAAATGCGACCGGAACTGGTAAAAGTCGAAGTGTGCGGCCAGAAAGGTCGCCAGTGCTTCGCTGTTTTCCATTCGACGGGCAATGGTTTTTCGCCGCTTTTCATCGCCCGGTACTGCGAACAACGGACCGCTGTAAGGGTAAAACGGCATATTGGTGCTGAGCCGGTAGCCGAATCGGCTGTGCTCGAACAAAAGCATTCCCGTACTGATTTGTCCGTTATTTTTGGCCGCAATGATGCGAAAGGGCCTCCCGAAGATTTTTGAAAGAAGTTTTGCCCAGCGCGTGCCGTTAAAAAAAGTCCCCTGCGGTGAAGACTCTACAAAAGAGTCCCACAGGGGATAGTCGTTTTCGTTCAGGAATTCGAAGTGGATTTCGTTTGAGCTGTTTTGCACGGGTTCTTCCGTTCGTCGCTCAGCCGAGCAATTTTACGATGATCGCCTTCTGTACGTGCATGCGGTTTTCCGCTTCGTCGAAAACGATCGATCGGGGACCGTCGATAACGCCGTCGGTGATCTCATCGCCCCGGTGTGCCGGCAGACAGTGCATCACTTTTGCATCGCTGCGCGCATGCCGCATCAGTTCTTCATTAACCTGGTATCTTTGAAAGACTTTGCGCCGTTCCGCCGCCTCCTCTTCCTGACCCATGCTGGCCCATACATCGGTGTATACAATATCGGCGTCTTTCACCGCGGCAATGGGGTCGCCGAGTACTTCAACCGTGCTCACGTTTTGTTCACGGGCAAAGGCCAGTGTTTTTTCGTCCGGTTCGTAGCCGGAGGGCGAACAGATCACGAGGTGCATCGGCAATCGGGCCGCAAGGTTGATCCACGAGTTGGCAACATTGTTGCCGTCGCCGATATAGGTTATTTTAAGGTTATTCAGATTGCCGCGATGTTCGAGCACGGTAAAAATATCGGCAATGATCTGGCAGGGATGGTTGTAATCGGTCAGCCCGTTAATAACCGGTACGGAAGAATATTCCGCCAGCTCTAAAATATGGGCATGGTCGAACAGGCGGGCCATAATAATATCGTTATATCTTGAAATCACGCGGGCAATGTCCTTTACCGCTTCCCGCTTGCCGATGCCGATATCGTTGGGTGATAAATACAGGGCGTATCCGCCCAGCTGGTACATTCCGGTTTCAAAGGAAATACGGGTACGGGCGGATGGTTTGGCGAAAATCATAGCCATGGATTTGCCGGCACAAAGATGGTGTTTTTCACCCTTTTTTGTTTTGGTTTTCAGCTCCGCAGTCAGTTCAAATATTTCTTCCAGTTCCTTACGGGAATAATCGGCGATAGAAAGAAAATGTCGCTTCAAGTTCAAATCCTTTCATCAATTATGGTTTTGGTTGTTGAATCAAGCGGGGAATTTCAGGCTTCGGATTTATTTTTCCGTTGCGATCGTATCTTATTTAACCGAAACCGAAACCTGTGCTCTACCGCAAAAAGCAGAACCGTCCTGTTATTACAATATATATTTGCTAAGGTCCTCATCTTCGATGATATCGCTCAGTTTATCGCGCACATCTTTGGCATCGATGACGATTTTTTTATCTTTGCTGTCCGGTACGTTGAACAGGATTTCTTCCAGCAGCGTTGTCATGATCGTGTGCAGCCGGCGGGCGCCGATATTCTCGGCTTTGGAATTCACCTGTGTGGCAATACGTGCGATTTCACAGGTAGCTTCTTCGGTAAAACTGAGTTCCACATCTTCGGTTTCCATCAGGGCGCGATACTGCTTGATCAACGCATTTTCCGGTTCGGTCAGGATGCG
>JAJRVZ010000253.1 GCA_024277055.1 Calditrichota bacterium | reverse complement strand
GGTGCACCGGCAACGGCTTTCGCGGGGTCGCTCGTGCCGATGCCGGGATAGCGCGATCCGTTCAAGCTGATGTCAGGAACGCCGGCGATCACCAACGTGCTGCCGTCGCGCTCAATCACGCGATGCTCGTTCTCCAGCACGATCAAACCGTGCCGCTTCACTTCCGCCAACCAGCCGGCGGTGTCCCAGTAATATTCGTGGTTTCCGGTGACAAAAAAGACACCCTGCGGGGCGGAAAGTTCAGCTAACGGCGCTACATCTTTTCGCAGCGACCCGACAGTGCCGTCCACCAGATCGCCGGTAAAGACGATAACATCGGCCCGCAATTCGTTTACCTGATCTACTACCGATTGAACAAAACGGCGCTTGATGGTCGGTCCGACGTGCAAATCGGTGAATTGAGCGATGGTAAAGCCGTCCAGCTCTTTCGGCAGATCTCTTACCGGCACGGTTATTTTTTCCAGTATCGCTCTGCGTCGCGCTTCGTAAATGCCGTAGCCGGTGGCGGCGGTTGCCAGTCCAACCAGCCCCAGACTGCTGGCGCGGATCAGGAATTCACGGCGGCGCGGATCATATATCTCCTGCCGGCCGGAATTTCCAATTTTGGTTCGGGTGTACCGCCACAGACGATTCAATCCCAGAACCGCATCGCGCAGCAGCAGCAATGCCAGTAAAACGGACATGTAGCCGAACAGAATGTAACCGATCCAGCCGAACAGATCGCCGATGACAGGAACGGGGAATCCGAAGCGAAGCAGGTTGGAAATCAGCAGAAACAACGGCGACCACATCAGCACACGCCACCAGAAGTGTTTCCATTTCTCCGACAGGGATGAATTTGCCACCAGTCTTCGACCGGCATAAAAATGGATACCGAATAAAACTACCGAAGATATCAAAAAAAGTATTATCGCATGCATGTTTTTCGTTGCCCGTTCCTGGTTTCTTGTTGCTCGTTTCTGGCTTCTCGTCGTTCGCTGCCGAATATTGCCCACCTGTCATGTAGAAAAAAACAATCGTCAATCGGAAATTCAGCTATCCCGGTTCACTATTCACACACAAGTTACGCATTACTACTTCCGCTGTCACCACTGCCAGGCCGAATAGACATTAAATACCGGTCCTCCGGCCTGACGCGAATAACGAACCGCACCCTCCAGTACAAATCCAACTGAGAAACTCCGGTTTTGTTTCCAGTCCAGTTCCATTGAGAATCCCGTATAACTCGTCCCGTTTCCGATGCCCGAAGTGCTGTTATCCAGCGGAGCGGTGGTCGTTCCCACCGGGCGCACATCAACCATACGCAAGGTGCCGTAAAGCGTTTCAGAAAACCTCTGTCCTGCTTCCACCATCCATGACAGAACGGGATGAAATCCGTTCGAACGCAGCCGGTAACCGACCTCGGCACCGAGATGTCCGTTGTTGAACGCAATTCCGGTTTGCAGGCGCGGTTCCACGTCCCACACGCCGGCGCCAACCCGCAGGGCCCCGATCGTTTCACCCGTATCTGCATCCTTGAACGGCCGGCGGACGGTGGATTCGGCCAGCGGCGCGGTTGTTGCCAACTGCAGGGCCAGCACCCATTGCTGCCGCACCAGTCCGTATTTTAATCCCAGGGTTATATCGCCGGTGCCGATATAACTGTAACGGTTGATACCGGACATGAGAAATCCGGTGATAAGCGGCCAATGAGCCAATAGAGTTAAACGGTCTGTCAATCCGTATTCTCCGTAAGCATTCAGAAATATTTCGTTATAGTCATCAATGTTTCGAATATCGCTCAGGGAGTTGTGGTGCCCGTTCAGGAATCCGTCCGCCGCCTGCCAGCGCACCCAGGTTTTGGCATATCCTCCGCCGGCTTTCTGTGTCCACCCTCCGGCACATACGGTTGAAATGAACAGGAATGAAATTAAAAAGATTTTTAGCATAAAATTATCCGGCTCCGATTTACTCTGAATAACACCGGAATTAATATAATTAATCCGGTTATTCCAATCGGGGATTCATCTGAAGGGTCATAAATAAAAAGCCCCTCCGGGTTTTGAAAACCCGGAAGGCCTGAATGCAGGAAAGAAGGTCTTTTCTATTTCAGCAGAATCATCTTTTTCAGTCCGTGATATTTTCCGGCCTGAATGCGATAGAAATACAGTCCCGAGGCCAGCTACCGTCGTCGAATTTCGCCTGGTGGCGACCCGCAGTGTAAAAACCGTTCACCAGCGTCAACACTTCGTGTCCGAGTATATCATAGACCGTTACGGTCACATGGCTGTCTTCCGGCAATGCAAAGTTAATATGCGTAACCGGGTTGAACGGATTCGGATAATTCTGTGCCGGTTCAAACTGCTCCGGGATGAAGCCGAAACTCCAGTCGAAACCGCTGCCGGTCAGACCCTTGTACAAAATATTTCCTGCAGGTACCTGTCCCGCCTTTATCATTTTGCGTTTGTTGACTTTTTTCGCCAGTTTTTTAACCAGCCGATCATTTGTCGGATCGCCGTCGCCGAGCAGTTGCGAACAATAGGTCAGCACATCGCCGGCTCCGACCGCATAACCGAAATTCTGATTAAAAAAATGCAGGGCATACAGATCAACTGTAATTCCGGCTGAAAGCGGCGCCCAGTTTACCCCGTTATAAAACCATACTGCTCCGCCGAATCCCACCGCATAGGCTACATCGCCAATGGCATACACGTTTTGAAAAGCAATATTCGAACCGACCGACTGCACGATCCAGCTGGTGCCGTTCCAGTGATAAATGGTTCCGTTCGCGCCCACGGCGAAACCGAAAGACGGGTTGGCAAAGGATACTGAAGTCAGTGTCTCGGTAATACCCGGCGACTCCGGCGTCCAGTTCAGCCCGCCGTTTACGGAATAACACAAGTGGCCGTTCGCTCCGATGACGTATGTGTTGATCTCAAAAGTGGCGCTTATGGTATGCGCCTGTGTAACGTTGTTGGTCAGTACTCCGGTTCCCCCGATTGTGGAGGTAGTAAACTGCAGTATTCCGATGGTATTAATTAAACCGGCTGCAGCGAGGGATAAATTGCGACCGACGGCAACCATTGTCTGCGCACCGCCGGCTCCGCCGATGGACAGGCTGTTAATATCCGCATCAATATCGAGTGTTACCGTGAAGGTTCCGGACAGCTCAATGAACACATCATCGGCCGGACCGGGAACCGTGCCGGTATCCCGGTTGCCGGAGTTACTCCAGTTACCGCCGGATGCATTGGTCCAGGTAACATTTCCGGCCAATGCCGGCGCTGCGCTTAGTACGCAGGCAATCACAAATAAAAATAAGTACCTCATGATCTCCCTCACTTGAATATATTCCTTTTCAAAAGACGTTGAACGTCGGCTTTAAGAAAGCGAGCAAACCTGAATGATGCTAATGCATCGAAAACTTTTCATTGCAAGCCGTCTTTGATGAGCACTTTTATCACATTTAATGCAATTCAATTAAGATGCCAGAAAATGCAGGGGGGCTAAGATGCTGTTTTTTCTGATCAGACAAAACCAATTCGATCATGCTGTTTCGTTATCTGGCCACCATTTCCCTGAAGATTCCGTCGTATGCATACGACAAAAATTATTCAAACAGGTTGTTCTAATTATACAGGAGAATTATGAGGGAAGAAATATTTTCAATTAAGTTCGATTCCAATAGAAAAAGGCGCCGCAGGTGAAGCGCCGCCTTTAACGTATGAAATTTTACATGCCCATGGACTGAAAGAAATTTCCAAAACCGACACTGACTACAATCCATACCAGCCAGACAATGCCCACCGGCACCATTGCTTTTTGGGTGGTCGTTTTATGTAATACCCCTAATCCGATGCTCCATAGAATCAACTCCCAGATAACGAAAACATCAAATTTGGAAAACAACTGATAAATAACGGGTTTTTCCGCCCCCAGCGGCGGAGTTTCCAGCAACAACGACAAATCCATACCAACGCCGTGTGCGGTACCCTTGCTGCTGATCAGAGCGGTTAATATTAGAATTGATACCACACCGATAATACTTGTCCAGGCAACCACGGAAAACACCTTTTTGTAATTCGTATCGCCGCCGAGCATCATATTCGAAGCCAGATAAAGCACGCCGGCAATAACCGCCCAGGCGCCCAACATAAAAACCGGGCCAATGATTAATCCCAGGTATTTAAAAGGACCCTGCATTTGCGATTTTGCCATTTCCAGGCGTTCCGCCGGCATGTTCTGTGTTTCCATGTAGGCAATCCTGTCCTGCATCTGAATATCCATGGTGAACCACTGCATAATCAGAAATGCCGCAACGGTTACAAGGAAAGGAACCAGCCAGGTGGGCCGCCGGTCAATGTCGTTGAAAACTTTCTGCGGTTCGGAAAAGATTGACACCATTCTTTGCATTGATGACAATGATGCTGTGCCGGATTCAGTTGATTGATTCTCCATAATGACCTCTGGTTTTAATAAAACGGACATTAATTAATTCATGTGGAAATTCGAAAGTGCTTATAACCGGGAATGCTTTCAATTACGTGAAATATGCACCGCAGTTGCACTTTAAACTTCAAAACATTCCATGATACACACCAGGCGGGTAAATCTTCAATTTGTTTTTTCTTTTTCAATATGCCGGAAAAGCGATCCTTCCATTTTCCAGCCGGATGTAATATGATATTTGTTATTTTTTTATGAATTATCCTGCTATCCTGTCCTGTCATCCTGTTTCTTTTGTCGATTACTGCTGTCGGATTACTCCCCGCCCGCCCTTCCCGAAAAATCAGGTTACTATTTTTCACGCTACTGTTTCTTCAACAGGACAGTGATTCATTTTGCGGAGGTTTATTTCCCCTTGATTAAAAAATAGGATTTGTCATGAGAAAATTTATCATAAACAACCGCGCAGGAAGACTTATTATTCAAATCCAGAATAACTTTCAGTATATCCGCGTTCTGTTCGATTCGTGTTGAACGGACTTTTCCCGACTGTATTAATTCTTCCGCCTGTTCGCGGCTGATTTTTTTCATTAAAATAACCCCGTCTGTATTGCCATTTTAAAGCGAATTTCCGATGAAATCAAGTATAAATTATTAGATGGAATCCATATAACAAGCATCCCGGAACCGTTGATTCACCTTTAAAGAAATCGGATAATCAGGGATTGGCAGGGCGAATATCAATTTCGCTGACCATGGCGTGCGGCGGTTGCTGCAGCGCATGCAGAATCGATGCGGCCACGTCTTCCGGCTGCAGAATACGCTGCCGCTTCGGATCGTCATCCGCAAGCCTGCCTGCCGAAAAGGGTGTGTTCACAGAGCCCGGACAGATCACCAGCACGTTGATACCGTTCTTACGTTCTTCAAGCATCAGGCAGCGGCTGAAAGCCATCAGCGCGTGCTTGGTGGCTGCATATCCCCCGCCTCCGACAAACGAATTTTTCCCGGCCAGCGAGGAGACATTCACCACAAACGCCTTACCCGCCTTGCGCAGATGGGGAATTGCCTCGCGGGTGGCTATGAACAGGCCGCGCATATTCAGGTTGAACATTTTATCCCAGTCAGCGGTGGACATATCGGCGATGGGGCTGAAAACTCCCAGACCGGCGTTATTAACCAGAATATCGATGCGTGCGAACGTGGTCCATACTTCAGAGACGAATCGCCTGATATCTTTTTCATCGCTCATATCGCCTGTGAATGCCAGTGTTTTCACTCCGAATTGCGCAGCCTCCTCGGCCACCTCCTGCAGCAGTTTCTTACTGCGTGCCGAAACGGCGATATGGCAACCTTCGCGGGCCAGGGCCAGGGCCGTTGCTTTTCCGATCCCTTTACTGGCCCCGGTGATGACAGCAACTTTATTTTTCAACTCCATGATATGCCTCCATAAAAGAATGAGGCAATATAATTATTTGAGGGGAAATGATCTATAGAAATTATTCCGCAGTCTTTATTTCGTCTGCATTTCCGACAACGCTCAAATCCAGATTCAGTGTCCGGTTTGCTCCGTCTTCCATTATGTTACCTTGCCTGAGCAGATATATCACGGTTTCGATCAGTTCGGAAGCTTCCGGTCCCTTCAGTACTACGGCATTCGCACCGGCCTTCATTGCCCGCGCTCTGGTCTTTTTATCCTCGTCACCGGTAAACAGAATGAGTTTGACATCATCATATTCAGGATTCCTGCGTACCTTTTCACAAATCTCAATCCCGGAAATCACCGGCAGCATAAAATCGATGACGGCCGCTTCCGGTTTTTCATCAAGAATCAGTTGCAGGGCGTCGTTGCCCTTTGTGGCGGTGAAGGGTACAAATCCGGCCCTGCGCAGCAACCGTGTGTACAATTTTAGAACAATCGGATTATCATCAACAATCACAATTTTTTGCGGGGCCGACCGTTTCAACGCCTGCTTTTCCAATTCCGTAACGGTTTCCCCGATGATCAGCAGGCGGTCACCCGCCTTCAAACGCAGGGAATACTCGGGGTCCAGGTAATCGGTCGCCTCGCGACGCAAACCGAATACTTTTCGTTTCATTTCCGCCGCTACTTCTCCGATGGTTTGTCCCACCATGCTCGAACCGTCCAGAACCTCGATCCATTGCGGTTCGGCCCGATGGATATGAATGGCTTCATGACCCAGTTGCGGGTTTTTCGTCGCCGCCAGCATGTTTCCGGCAATTTTTTTCCCTGCCGTCGTAAAGGGTGAAATTACACCGTCGGCGCCGGCCTGCAGCATTTTTTTCTCTGCACCCTGCCCCTCGGCCCGTGCGATGATGTGCAGCGTGGGATTCAACTCGCGGGCAGTAAGCGTGATGTACAGGTTATCCGCATCCGACGGCAGTAAAGCCAGTAATCCGGCGGCGGATTTAATACCCGCTTTAATAAGCATCTCTTCTTCCAGGGCATTGCCCATAAGATGTAAAAATTCTGTCTGATCATTTCGTTCTATCGATTCGGACCGGGATTCAATCACCACGAATTGCGCGCCGGCTTCGTTGAATTTTTCAACCGCCGCCAAACCGACACGCCCGAAACCGCAGATTATATAATGATTCTTCAATTCCGAAATTTGCTTTTTCATCTTTTTTATCTCCGAATTGGAATTCAGTAATTTGCCGATAACGGTTTCCATAATCTGATGAACCGTAAAAGCCAGTCCGGCAAAACCCAGCAGGATCAGGGCCGAGGTAAACATTCGTCCGGCATGCGACAGCGGCTGCACTTCGCCGAATCCCACCGTTGTTACGGTTATAATGGTCATGTAAAAGGCTTCCGCCGGCGAAAACCCTTCGATCAGCATATATCCGAGAGTGCCGCCGCCGAACAGGGTAATCAGGATCGCTGCGAGCAGAATGTTCTGCCGTTGTTTTCATTTCCGGGTATTTTCATAACACAGTCATTCTCGTCTCAGAGCTACTTACCGGTACACCTGTTTATTATCGAAATATGGCGGAATTTCTTGACAAATCCGGGTTGGGTGAATGGATAAATATGAGAATCAAAAATAATTGGATATTGAAGATAAAAACAAAAATCAGCCCGGAAACCGCTGCTCTAGCCGAGCAATACCCGGTTCAGCCGATCGATACCCTGCTCCAGCCGTTCTTCCGTTTCTCCGGTGAAACACAGGCGGATATAGTTTTCGAATCCGTTTCCGAAATCACCGCCGGGCGCGACGGAAACACCGTTATCAAAAAGAGCATAGACAACATCCCGGTAATCTCTGCCGCGCAGATACGGCTGAATCGGGAAGAACAGGAAATAGGTGGCTTCAGGTACGGCAAACTCCACCCGAAGGTTTTTGACAAACAATTCACGCATTTGCCGGTAAGTATCGCGTACCGCCGGACTCCATTGTTTCCGGGTACACACCGGTTCGATCATCATCTGCTGGGAAAAGGTGGATGCCCCGTATATCTGATGTACCATAATCTTATTGACATTGGTTATAACTTCTGCGGGAGCCACCGCATAGCCCAGCCGGATTCCGGCGAACATGAAAATTTTTGAAAAAGTAAAGACAGATACCGTGCGTTCAAACATTCCCGGCAGGGAAGCAATGGAAACATGCTCGTGTCCGTCAAAAGTCAGGCCGTCGTAGGCTTCATCGGATATCACCCACAAGTCGTGTTCTTTTGCGAATTCCGCAACCTGACCGATCTGATCCCGGGTGAGCACTTTACCGCTTGGGTTGTTCGGCGTGTTCAGGTACAGCGCACAGATTCCTTCCTGCCAATATTTCTGTAAATGTCCGGCAATATCCGTTTCCGGTTTTTCGTAGAGCAGCGAGTACAGAGGCGCCTCCACGATCTGTGCGTCGGCCGACCGGACAATCCCCGGAAACAGCGGCCAGCAGGG
>JAJRVZ010000252.1 GCA_024277055.1 Calditrichota bacterium | reverse complement strand
TCACTACGGCAGCAAAACCTTTGAAGAGAACAATATTGACTACGGCGGTTCGCTGAAAGAGCGGGGCAAACTGTTCCGTGAAAAATGGCCGGCGGTCGATTATGATGAGCTGTTGGAACTGAAAAACCCTTTGCAGGAAGTGCATGTAGAAAAACTGCAGAAAGCGATGGAAAAAATTACCGCTGGAAAGTTTGAAGAGGCGCTGAAAGATTTTACAGGCGTCTTGAATGAAAATCCACTTTCCGGTGAAGCCCTGCTGGGGTGTGCCATGTGCCGACGGGCATTGAAGGACCCGCAGTCGGCGTTCGTATTCCTGCAGAGACTGCTCAAATTGCAGCCTGAAAATGCTCTGGCGCTCAATCAGGCCGGTATCGTTTGTGCGGATATTGGAGATCAGACCGAAGCGAAGGATTTCTTCCTGAAGGCGGTAATGGTTGATAACCGTTTTATAGAAGCGCAGCGTAATTACGGTGAAATATTGATAGAAAGCGGAGAATATGAACAGGGTATCCGTGTATTTCAAACTATTCTGAAAAACCACCCGGACGATATTCCGGCTTTGCTGACCATGAGTCACCTGAATATCGAAGCAGGGCGTTATTCAGAGGCAAAACAATATGCCGAAGAAATCCTGACCATTGATCCCGGAAACGCATCCGGCCGGGAATTGATGCGGTGGCTTGCGGAATTGGAATCAGAACCGCAGGAACAAAAGACAGACGCCGAAGATGTTACACGGGACCTGCAGGGTGCGGAGCAGGCGCTTCAGGCCGGGGACAACCTGCGGGCCTTGCATATCTATGGAGAAATACTGGAAAGAGAACCGCAACATCAGACCGCCCTTTACGGAAAAGCGCTGGCCCTGCAGGCGGAAAACCAGCTGGTTCAGGCAAGAGAAACATATGAGCAATTACTCGCGCTGCAACCGGATTTTGTTGATGCCCTGGTTTCCGTCGGCGGTGTATGCCTGCAGACCCGGGATATCGGTGCAGCGCAGGATTATCTTTCAAAAGCGCTTAAACTGAATCCGCAGAATATATTGGCCAAACAAATTCTTGTCGAAACCATGCTGGAAAAGGAAGAATTCGAACAGGCCATTACGCTTCTGCAGCATATTATTCACGAGCACCCGGATGACAGTTCGGCTTTAATCCGTCTGGCGGAATTAAACCTGGAAGCGGGCAAAACGGAATACGCCGGGCAATTATTTCATGCCGTACTCGAAAAAGAGCCGGAAAATGAAATAGCTCAGGCTTACTTAAACTCAATCAATGGATAACAGCATGAAAAAACAGACGGTGTCTCTCTGTATGATTGTGAAAAATGAAGAACGGTTCCTCGAAGACTGCCTTAAAAGTGTAGCCGATGTTGCGGATCAGATCGTAATCGTAGATACGGGTTCCCTGGATTCGACACCGGATATTGCGCGAAAATATAATGCGGAAATTTATAATTTCAAATGGGTGGATGACTTTTCCGCCGCCAGAAATGAATCCATCCGCCATGCAACCGGAGACTGGATTTTGTGGATGGATGCGGATGAGCGCCTGGACCCGGAAAGCAAAACACATCTGAAATCCCTTTTGAAACCGGAATCCGGGCCCGTTTTGTATAAGGTACAGATTTATAACCAGATGCGACAAAAAGACAATATTCATATTTCCAGCGCGCACCGTCTTTTCAATAACCACAAAGGGATAGAATTCAGCGGTCGTATCCACGAACAAATCTCGCCCAGCGCCGCAAAACTGGGCGGTGAAGAGCGCAATTCCGATATCATTTTCCATCATCTGGGCTACGGACTTGAATCTGAAGCACAGGATAAGAAAAACAGGAGAAATTTAAAGTTATTGTTGAAATATGTAGGCGAGAATCCCCGTCATGCATATGCCCATTATACCCTGGCTCAGCATTATGCCCTTACGGAGCAGCATGAAAATGCAGTGAAGCATTTCAGAATAGCACTTAATCTTAATCAATTCGATAAAGAGATGACAGCCTCTCTTTTGAATGCCATGGCCGATTCGCTGCTCGAGATGGGTATGTTCGAAGCGGCTGAACGTGCTGCTCTGGATTCGCTGGACAGGGTATCGGATCAGGTTGGTGCCGGTTTTGTTCTTTTTAAATCGGCGGAAAGACAGCAGAATTATTCGCTGGCATTGCGTCGACTGGAAAAACTGCGAAAAATAAACGCTGAAATGGCAGGTAAAATCAAATCGATCGCCACAGATATCATTATTGAAGAAAAAGTTCTGCGCTTTTCGGAGTTTATTCTGCTTGCCCGGGCCGGCGAACTGGAAAAGGCGCTAAATCTCGGCGAAGAATTGCGCAAGACGGATCGTGAAAACCTGACACTGCTGGATAATTTATCCACCATCTATTTGCAAAGAAATGAATTCGCCAAAGCGGAACAATGCCTGCTGCACATGCAGAGTTTACTCCCACACGAATTGAGAGTGCTGGACCTGCTGGCATTGGCACAGATCAAGCAACAGAAATTTTCCGAAGCAATTCCTGCCTACGAAGAAATGCTGCGTTTAAGTCCTGATAATGAAAAGATTATAAAAAGACTGGCCGGGCTCTATGCCAAAATCGGACAGGTGGCCCGTGCTGAAGAGATGCTGACTAGGGGTCGGACTTCCTTTGTAAACTAACGCTGCTCACACTTTCGGTTTAATCAGAATATAATTGCGCCATTCACCTATCCGGTGATGAAGAATGTTGTTTTCTATCCATGATAAAAGACGCACCCAAAATTTGTCATGGGTATGCTTTGCTTTGCTTTTCGGATCAATGGGGATCAGGTCACGGGTGCGTTCGATAAAATCTTTCATTACCGCCGGGTGCGTGCCTTTGAAATCGGCACAATTTTTAAGATTTCCGTAATCAAACGGTTTTTCGGGTTTGGGGTTGTGCTCACTAACCCAGTTTTTATCATGATGCAGGCTGTCCAGCGCAATTTTCTTCTTTTTCATGGTCATTGGCGGCCGCGACCAGCCATAGTGGTAAATATAGGCATCGGCTCTGGCAACCTTCAGTTTTCTGCCATCAAGCCGAAAACCCTGGGCAGATTGAAAGGATTCCACACCGATATGATTGCGAACCACCCGTACTTCGGCCCGGTACCAGTTACGCGTCCACTGGTATTTATCGAATCCGCCCCAGAAATGAATGTAGTCGAACAGCAACCCTTCAACTTCGGGTACCTCCAGATATTTTTCGCATTTTTCCCGAACAACGGGCAGGTATTTTTCATGCACCACTTCGTCCGCCTGAACATAAAAACACCAGTCACCGGTACATTCTTTCAGGGCGATATTGGTCTGGTAAGCGTTTATCGCCCCTTTCACAAACAGTGACGTATCCCACTCGGTTTCGATTATTTTTATTTTCGGGTCGTTAATCGCCTGTATCCGTTCGAGGGTATCATCCTCACCTTTTCCGACGGTAATCACAAATTCATGGCATATCGGCAAAATGGACCGTATCGCTTCGGTAACCGGGTAACCGAGCTGGATACCGTTTCGTACAAAGGAAAAACCGCTGATCTTCATTTTTACTCCTGAATTTCGGGCCACATGGCGGGCAAAAATAGCAGATTTATCAGAACTTCACAAATCAATTTTCAGATATTTATTATGTTCCTCTTCGATCCGGGAAATTTGCTGCCGAATTTCCGTCAGCTCCTGCAAATAGTGCATGGTTGAGGTCTCTGAATCCTGCTCCGCCTGCAACATTTTTTGTAGTTCATTGAATCTGCTGTCAAGATGAAATTTTCGGATCTGATAAATACAGTCGGCGGCGAATTTGGTCGGGTTCTGAATGGTCTGGTCGGATACCCTGGCCAGCATTTCTTTATATTCATCGGAATCCAGCGAATTGTAAACTTTCTGAAAGTCTATTGTGCCGTGCTCTTCCCAGTAGTACAACATTTGTTCAAATATGATGCGCGTGTCATCGTTTTCAAATTCCGCCGAAGAAAGCGAATTCAGTATCATATTCATTATTTCCGCATCACCCAGCAGAACAAGACCCAGAATACTCTCTTCGGCCTTCCATTGCCCGCGGCGGAAAGCGACGGGAGCCTTCGTTTCTTTTTCTTCCGCAGGAAATCTGTTTTTGTATCGACCGCGCCGTTTCAATTTGTTCAGTTGACCGATCAGCATCGATTCCGGCACTTCGAGATGTTCCGCTGTGGCATGGAGATACAGCCCGGCCCGTACTTCATTCGAAATCAGCGCGAGCGATTGAAGCAGTTCGTCGATAAATGCATTTTTCTGTTCAATCGAAGCATTGGGGTGTTCCGTGCGGAAACGTATCAGCCTGAATTCGATCGGACTGATGCTCTTTTTTACCAGGTCAAGAAAATCTTTACGGCTGTTTTCAAGTATGAAAGTATCCGGATCATGGCCATCGGGCAGACGAACGATCTGTACACGAAGATCGTTGTTTTCCAGAATTTCACTGTTGCGCAGGGCGGCTTTTATTCCGGCGTCGTCACTGTCATAGGCAATATAAACCGTATCCGTGTAGCGTTTCAGAAGCCTGGCCTGTCCCTCGGTAAGAGCCGTTCCGCTGCCGGCTACCACATTTTCAATTTTGCTGTCCACCAGGCGCAGCAGATCGAAATATCCTTCGACCAGAAACACCAAACCGAATTCACGGATAGCCTGTACGGCCTGGTGCAGACCATACAGGATTTCACCCTTTTTATAAATTTTGCTCTCCGGTGAATTAAGGTACTTGGGCTGGTCTTTTTCATCCAGCCGTCTGCCGCCGAATCCTACAATTCGTCCCGACAGGTTATGAAACGGAAATATGATGCGATTTCGGAAGCGATCGTAATAACCCGGTTTGTTGTCCCGTTTTTGGATGACCCCCAATTCCGCCATCGTTTCAAGGTCGTCCTTTTTAATGTATTTTGAATGCTGCAATCCTTCCCAGCCGGCAGGGGCATAGCCGACATCGAATTTGTTCATGGTTGTTTGCTTCAGTTTCCGGGATTTGAAATATTCCCGTGCATGCCGGTTGGCTGCGGCGTATAATTGTTCGCAGAAATATTCCTTGC
The DNA here is from genome assembly GCA_024277055.1 of Calditrichota bacterium. GTDB lineage: Bacteria > Calditrichota > Calditrichia > JAJRVZ01 > JAJRVZ01 > JAJRVZ01. Next base: position 11,869 of record JAJRVZ010000252.1, on the reverse strand, counting down.
ATTTCCGGTTTATTTCGTACAGCCGGTCATATTCACTTTTGCGTGCAGGGTCGGTGGGCGACTCATATCGTGGCAGCTGGATACCCATATCATCGGCAACCCGGCGTATGGCCTCAGGGTAACTGACCTTTTCCATTTCCATTATGAATTTGAACACATCACCGGCTTTGCCGCAACCGAAGCAATGGAAAATGCGTCGTTCCGGCGAAACGTTGAAGGAGGGTGTTTTTTCTTTGTGAAAGGGGCAAAGACCTTTGAAACTGCGACCGGTTTTTTTCAGGGCGACATAGCGCGACACATAACTGACGATATTGGCAGCACTACGGATTTCATCTATTTTTTCTTCAGGGATTCGGCTCATGAGAATGTTGAATAAATTCCGCTAAACATCTAAATTTACGGGAACGCATTACCGCCCGTGTTTAAATTGAATTTATCAATTTTGCATCTTGCATACAATAAACAGGAGAAAATAGGATGTCTCAAATTCCAGCACAAAACCAACAGCAGATCAATATCGAATTATCCGGGCCGGAAGCCGAAGGAATTTATTCAAATCTGGCACTGATTACCCATTCACCTGCCGAGTTCGTATTTGATTTTACCCGTATTCTGCCCGGAAAACCAAAAGCTAAAGTTTATGCCAGAATTATTAAAACACCCCAACACGCCAAGTCGTTCATGCTGGCACTGCAGGATAATATCAGAAAATATGAAGCGCAGTACGGTGAGATCAAACTGCAGGGTATTGACAATTCTCAGAAGAATATTGGTTTTCAGCAGTCGCAGCAATTAAAAGACGAAACGAAATAGGGCATCGGGCAGATAAGTTCTAAGGTCATTAAAAACAGAAGATTATGCCGTAATAAATCAGAGGGGTCATATTGCATTTAAGAGTCTTATCCTTTAAATTTCAAGGCTTATGAAAAACGGACTGTCAGATAGAATACGAAGGGTTCGGGATCGGATAGATTCCGCCGCCCGGAAAGCGGGCAGGGATGCCGCTGAAATAACTCTGGTAGCCGTTTCGAAAAAACAGCCGGTCGGACTGATTGAGGAAGCGATAGCCTGCGGTATCACCGAGTTTGGAGAAAACCGGGTACAGGAACTGGTTCAAAAATTTCCGTCGATCAGCGGAACGCTGAACTGGCATTTTATCGGTCATCTGCAAAAAAACAAAATCCGGCAGGTTGTGGATAAAGTGGTTCTTATTCATTCGGTCGATTCCGTCGGGCTGGCCAAGGAGATCGAGCGTATCGCCGAGAGAAGATTAACGGGGGAAGTCCGCATATTGCTTGAAGTGAACGTTTCCGGAGAAGCCAGTAAATATGGCTTTGTTCCGGGGCAAATCACGGCTGCCTGTGCGGAGATTTCCGAGTTGAAGCATGTTTCAATTCAAGGACTAATGACCATGGCGCCGTTTACTAACGATGAGAAAGTACTGGCAAAATGCTTCAACCGTACGCGCGAACTGTCCGATAAGATAAAGATGCAGAAAATTTCCGGCGTGGAAATGAGGCACCTGTCGATGGGCATGAGTAACGATTTTGAAATTGCCGTACGCGAAGGCAGCACCATGTTGCGCCTGGGAACGATACTATTCGGTCCGCGAGAAGCTTAGGAGGATGAAATTTGAGAATAACACCTGTTGACATAAACAAGCAGGAATTCAAGAAATCGATGCGCGGGTACGACCCGGTTGAAGTGGATACTTTTCTTGAAATGCTCGGGCATGAGTTTGAAGTACTGCTCAACGAAAACAAGGAGTTACAGAAAAAAGTTATTCAGCTGGAAACGGAACTGAAAAACTTCAAGGAAGTTGAAAAAACGCTTAAGCAGACGCTGATGAGCATGGAAGAGTCTTCCAAAAAGTCGCTGGAGAATTCCGCGAAAGAAGCCGGGCTGATTAAGAAAGAAGCGGAACTGGCAGCCGCGGAAATGCTGGAAACCGCGCGCAGAGAAACCCATAAATTAAACGAGGAAATGGCAAATCTGCGGGCACAGAAAGAATCACTGATCGCCCGGTTGCGCCATATTTTAAGTGCCCATCTTGAATTGCTTGACGTGTTGGAGGTGGATGATTCCGAAATACAGAAATTGAAGGACCGAACAAAAAAGCAGTTTTCCGGAAAGAGAAACACAGTGTCCGTGAAGGGTGGATCAAATCCGCCTCAGCAGCAGGCGGCGCCCGCGCCAAAAAAAGCTGAGCCGCCCCCGAAGGCCGATCCGCAAAAACCCGTTGTTACGCCTGAAAAAAATAATCCGGATAAAGAAAATCTGCACGGTCCGGATTTATTCAAGGACATATTCGGTGATGACTCGGCATCGGATGATTTCACAAAGGAATGAATATGACACGATTCGTAAATAATAAAAGATTGAACCTGGCTGTCCTGTTACTGATGGTAGCTTACCTCACGTCCTGTGCCGGCAGAACGGTTTTAAGTAAAGACAACCCGGTTGAGGGAGCCTCTGCGAAAATTTATACCAGTGAAGGCAGGATTTATGAAGGGCTCCTGTTACAGGTTGATGACAAATCCATATCGCTGATAGACAGCGAAACCAACAAAATCAGGAAAGTTGACCGCCGAAAGATCAGCCGTTTGATGAAAAGCGAAAAGGAATATGATTTCGAAGGCAAGGTCATAGCTGAAGATCAAGTTTCCGGAACACGGGGGTATTCGCGTACACTGGGTTACGGATTCGGCGGAGCTGCACTGGGAGGGTTGACAGGATTCGGACTGGGAATATTGCTGGCGGCAGGGGCATCGGTACCGTTTTTCTATCCCATGACCGCCTGTGTGTTCGGCGGGGCATACTATTTTGGGGAAAAGGGAAATCAGCGCGACAGGGAAGCCGCCGTTGATGAGATACGCAGCCAACGATTACGGATGCAGAAGCAGAAGTTGCAAAAACAGGTAAACGAAGCCCGGCGACAGCTGGAAATGGAAAAAAAGAAAATTCGACAGAAAAAGACAAATCGGAAAAATTAACCGGGAACCACCATGCAGGAATACTTGCAAAAGATACAGGAAGCAACGGAATACATTCAAAAAAACAGTTCAATCAGTCCCGATGTTGGTATAATCCTCGGTACCGGGCTTGGCGGTCTGGCAACGGAAATTAACGTAAAGGATGAATTTTCCTACACCGATCTGCCGCATTTTCCGGTTTCAACCGTAGAAACTCATGCCGGTAAATTACTGCTGGGCACCCTGGGCGGCAAGCAGGTGGTCGCTATGCAGGGACGCTTTCACTATTATGAAGGCTACAGCATGAAACAGATCACCTTTCCGGTACGTGTTATGAGCAAACTCGGTGTGAAAACACTACTGATATCTAATGCCGCCGGGGGAATGAACCCGCAATTCAGGCGCGGTGATCTGATGTTGATTGATGATCATATTAACCTGCTGGGAGACAATCCCCTGATCGGACCTAACCTCGACGAATTCGGTGAGCGTTTTCCGGACATGTCCGAACCGTGGTCGAAAAAACTGATCGCGCTGGCGGAGTCGATTGCGCTGGAAGAGAAAATAAAACTTCAAAAAGGCGTCTTCGTCGCTGTAAGCGGTCCGAACCTTGAAACCCGTGCTGAATACCGCTTTCTGCGGGGCATCGGTGCGGATGTGGTGGGTATGTCCACTGTTCCGGAAAATATTGTCGCCGTCCACTGCGGGATGCAGGTAATGGGCATCTCGGTTATTACGGATGAATGCTTCCCGGATGCACTTAAACCGGTGGACATTGCCGAAATCATTGCGACGGCAAACCACGCAGAACCAAAATTGACGCTGATCATGCAGCGCGTAATCGAACAGATATAAACGAGGCCAGAGAGAGAAAAGAGGAAAAGCATGTTCCGCGAAGTATCAACAAAACTTGAAATATCCGATAGAGAAAAAGAAATCCTGAAATTCTGGCAGGAGCAGGAAATATTCAAAAAAAGCCTGGAAAACCGAAGCAACAGTCCGGAATTCGTGTTTTACGAAGGTCCGCCGACCGCTAACGGAAAACCGGGCATACATCATGTTATGGCACGCACGGTGAAAGACGTCGTTTGCCGCTATAAGTCCATGCAGGGGTTTCTGGTGCGACGAAAAGCCGGATGGGATACACACGGTTTGCCGGTGGAAATCGAAGTTGAAAAATCACTGAAGATAAACGGCAAGGCGGATATCGAAAAATTCGGCATTGCAGAATTCAATAAGAAATGCCGTGAAAGCGTTTTTCATTATAAAAAAGAGTGGGACACGCTTACGGAAAGAATCGGCTACTGGCTGGATCTCGATGATCCCTATATAACTTTTACCAACGAATATATCGAGTCCGTCTGGTGGATTTTAAAGGAATTGTGGAAAAAGGACCTGATATACAAAGGATTCAAAATTCTGCCCTATTGCCCACGCTGTGAAACGCCGATTTCAAGCCACGAAGTTTCACAGGGGTATAAGGAAGTAAAAGATCCTTCAATTTATGTACGCATGAAAGTGAAAGGCCGTGAAAACGCATGGTTTCTGGTCTGGACAACAACGCCGTGGACCCTGATTTCCAATGTGGCCATTGCCGTCGGTTCCGATGTGGATTACGTGGAACTGGAACATGAGGGTGAAATTTACATCATGGCTGAAGAACGTATTTCCGACCTTTTTGAAGAAGACGGTTATACGATTGTGAAAAGCCTGAAAGGCCGTGAACTGGCCGGCATTGAGTACGAGCGTTTATTCGATTTTGTCCCTGCAGACAAAAAGGCATTTTATGTGATAGAGGGTGATTTCGTTACTACCGGTGATGGAACGGGAATTGTTCACATTGCTCCGGCTTTCGGAGAAGATGATTATCAGGTTGGAAGAAAATACGACCTGCCGGTTTTGCGTCCGGTAAATGAAAGCGGGAAATTTGAGCCGGTTGTAACAGCCTATGCCGGGCAATTCGTAAAGGACGCCGACGAGAAAATCATTGCCGATTTGCGACAGGCGGGCAGGCTCGTAAAAAAGAAAAAGATAGAACACAGTTATCCGCACTGCTGGCGTTGCGATACACCGCTGCTTTATTACGCACGTGAATCCTGGTATATTGCCACTTCACGTCATAAAGAGGATTTGCTCAAAAACAATGAACTGATCAGCTGGCATCCGCCGGAAGTAGGGGAAGGACGATTCGGCGAATGGCTGAAAAACAATATAGACTGGTCGCTTTCCCGGGATCGATACTGGGGTACGCCCCTGAATATCTGGGTATGTGACAGCTGCAACAGGACGCATTCCGTCGGCAGCATTGCGGAACTGCGTGAACTTAACGATTCGGTGCCGGAAGATATCGACCTGCATAAACCTTATGTTGACGACATCACTTTCGGCTGTACGGAATGTGAAGGTACCATGCGCCGCACTCCCGAAGTTATTGACTGCTGGTTTGATTCCGGAAGCATGCCGTACGCCCAGTATCACTATCCGTTCGAAAACAAAGAACTGTTCGAAAAAAACTTCCCCGCCGATTTCATCTGTGAAGGGATCGATCAGACCCGCGGCTGGTTCTATTCACTGCTGGCTATTTCGACCTTGTTATTCGATAAACCTGCGTTTAAAAACATAGTGGTAAACGAGCTGATCCTGGATAAAGAAGGTCAGAAAATGTCCAAGACCAAAGGCAATGTGGTTGTCCCGGAAGAAATTATCAGTAAATATGGTGCGGATACGATCCGCTGGTATCTGATGACAACCAGTCCGCCCTGGACTCCGAAACGTTTTGACGAAGAGGGAGTAAAAGAGGTATTGCGGAAGTTCATCAATACGCTGGTAAATACCTATTCTTTTTTCGTTTTATACGCAAATATCGATGGTTTTACGGGTAGCGAAGAAGAAGTTCCCATAAATGATCGTCCCGAAATAGATCGCTGGATCATGTCCCGGCTGTTCACCATTGTGGATCAGGTAAATAAGGATATGAAAGGGTATGAACTGACCCGTGCGGCGCGGCGCATCAGCGATTTTCTGGTGGATGATGTTTCCAACTGGTATGTTCGCCGCAACCGTCGCCGATTCTGGAAAAGCGGGGACAGTGGTGATAAACAGGCCGCATACCAGACTTTGCACGAAGTGCTGCACACAATTGCGCGAATGATCGCACCTTACACTCCCTTTATCGCCGAGGACATTTTTACCAACCTGCGGCGGAAATCGGAACCGGAGAGTGTGCACCTTGCGGATTTCCCGAAACTGGAAGCGCGCGAAAAGAATAATCGTGATGAGGCCCTTGAAGCACGGATGGCTTTGGCACAGAAAGTGGTATCGATCAGTCATTCCCTGCGGAATGAAAGTAAAATTAAGGTACGTCAGCCGTTGAAACGGGTTCTGGTTGCCCTGTCTGATAGAGCCGATCGGGAAGCGATCGCGCAAATGGCCGATATCGTTTGCGACGAAATTAACGTCAAGAAACTGGAAACGGTATCTGACTGGGAATCGATAATACTGAAAAAAATGAAACCGAATTTCAAAGTACTGGGACCGAAGGTCGGAAAACTGATGGGCAAAATAAAACCGATCATCGAAGATTTTGACAGTGAACAAATCGCATCATTTGAAAAGAATGGTTACGAGCACGTGGTCGTTGACGGAACGGAAGTGCGCCTTGAACCGGAAGATATCGAGTTGCTGACAATTGCCCGGGAAGGTATGGTTGCCTTTTCCGATGAGTCGATTACGGTAGCGCTGGACATCGACCTAACTGAAGAACTGATTGAAGAAGGCACCGCCCGTGAATTGGTCAATCGTATTCAAAATCTTCGTAAAGATGCCGATTATTCGGTAACCGACCGCATCGGAATCGTACTCGAAGCAGCTCCAGATACGATTTTAAAGGTATTTGACAACCGATTTGATTATATTAAGACTGAGACGCTTGCTACGAAAAAACTGAGTTCAATTGCAGAAGCCGATATTGTCAAAGAAATATCCGTTAACTCTGCAGCGTTTAAAATTGGTCTGAAAAGAGTAAGTTAGAATAGATTAAGGAGGGGTCATGAAAAAAAAGGATTTAGATCATTTCAGAGAAATTCTGAGGAAAAAGCGAGAAGACATCACGAAGAACATGGAATACTTGCGTTCTGTGGTTCTGGATCAGAACAGTCAGGAAGCTTCCGGAGATCACTCTGCTTATTCTTTCCACATGGCCGATCAGGGTACCGATGCTATGGAGCGGGAAAAAGCTTTTTTGTTTGCTTCACGGGATGAAAAATATTTGAAGCAGATAGAGGCCGCCTATGAAAGAATTGACAACGGTACTTTTGGTGTATGTCGCGTTTGCGGCAATGATATCGGATTCGAAAGACTGGAAGCCGTACCGACAACTACCATCTGTTACGAATGCAAAGCAAATAATAAGGGTTGATTTATTAAGGGAATGTCCGAACAAAAAACTGAAAAATACAAATCGATATCGACAACATTATTATTTGCAATAATTGCTGTTATCGTGGTTTTCGATCAAATTACCAAATACATCGTAAAATCGTCAATGCGGTTATATGATTCAATTGATGTGCTGGGCAGTTTTTTCCGCCTCACCTATATAGAAAATCCGGGAATGGCATTCGGAATTCAGATGGAAAACAAAATTCTGTTTACCACCCTGTCTGTACTGGCGGCGATTGTTGTTCTGGTTTATCTGATTCGCCTGAAGGATGAACGCCTGCCCATGCGTCTGGCGCTGGCCAGTATTCTGGGCGGGGCGATCGGCAATCTGATAGACAGGTTGCTACACGGCAGGGTAGTGGATTTCTTTGATTTTGAATTTATCGATATCCATATTCCCTCCTTTAAACTTCTGTTCATAAATTTCCCGGGGTACGAGCTGTATCGCTGGCCGATATTCAATATTGCCGATATGGCGGTCTCAACGGGGATGATTCTGATAACCTGGATGCTGTTATTTCAGAAACACCCGCAGAAAATAGAAGGTGTCCAACCAAATTAAACATTTTCAGGTTCGGGAAGACGGAATCGGTATGCGTCTCGATCAATTCCTGACGGTTAACTTTCCGGACAAAACCCGCTCAAAAATACAAAAACACATCTCGGATGGTGAAGTTCTTGTAAACGGTACCGTCGTGAAAAACGGCTATAAGCTTCACGCCGGTGATATAATCGATCTCGATTTTTCCAACCATGCGAATGTTGAGTTTGAACCGGAAGCGATTCCATTGAACATCGAATATGAGGATGATGACCTGCTGGTAGTTAATAAACCGGCGGGGCTGGTGGTACATCCGGGGGCCGGTAATTACAGCGGTACGCTGGTCAATGGTTTGTTATATCATTGTAAGTCCCTGTCGGGGCTCGGAGAATCCCTGCGGCCCGGTATTGTACACCGGCTCGATAAAAACACCTCGGGATTAATGGTGGTTGCCAAAAAGGATGCCGTTCACCTGGCACTGCAGAAGCAATTCGACACCCGCGAAATCGTACGAACCTATCAGGCGCTGGTCTGGGGTACCCCGGTTCCCGAAAGCGGCACCATCGATACATTGATAGACCGTAGCAGGCGTGATCGCAAAAAAATGACAGTGGCGAACAACCGCGGCAAGCCGGCAATCACCCGCTACAGGGTAATCCGGGACTTTACCTGGTTTTCATTGCTTGAATTGGAATTAAAGACAGGCAGAACCCACCAGATTCGCGTACACCTGAATTATATTCATCATCCGGTTTTCGGCGACCCGGACTATAATGGTCGCGCCAGTCAGCTGAACCGCCTACCCGCATGGCTGAGAACACGGGCACAGCATTTATTGAAAATTATGACAAGACAGACATTGCATGCCAAATGTCTTCAATTTATTCATCCAACGAAGAAAAAACTGTTGAAATTTGAATCCGCTCTTCCGGATGATTTTGCCTTATTGCTTGAAAAACTGCCGAAAGCCATGATGCTTACAGGAGAATGAAATCATTCACTGAGAAGAAAATATATATAAGTTGAAAGGGTTACGACCGATACCGTCAGGGCAATTTCCGAAAGGGTGTCATATTTCTGTGTTCGGTCGAAATTCCGTTTCATCGCCACCGGGTCGCCGGTACCCAGATACGCATCGTAACTCTTGTCCGCTTCTCTTTTCAGATAAAATGCAGTCCAGCTGGCGGCAAATGATGAAATGACCAGGCTTTTTTTAAGCCATCCGTTTTCAGAATCGTTGTCGGGGGCATGAAGAACGACCTGATTCGCCCGGTTTTTATCCCCCTGCAGCTTGAAAAAATAATACCTGGTTTTTGGCTGTAATTCGAATGAAAGCTCGCGGAAACCTTCTTTTTTTAAAGTTAAACTCTTCATCTGACGTGTCCGTCGCAAAGCAACCGGGGTCAGGCCGAGAATCGATTCCCCGCTGTAAACGGCGGCTCCGAAGGGAAGGCTTCGAATATAAATGTATTCCGGTAATTTAGCCGTGAGGTTTCTTTTTACTCCGGCAACCAATTCAATTTGTTCTTCATATTTTCTGTTGAGCCAGTCGAAGGAATTTAAATTTGCAGCTGAAATACTGTAGATCCCGGGTTGCAGGGCAAGGTTTTCAAAACCACCATTGGAAACCATTTGATCATCAACGAAAACAGTAAGACTGTCATCCGCTTCAACCGACAGGTAAGCGACGGAACTTTCCTGTGCCGCAGCAAACCGGAAAACAGTCAGCAGCACAAATACTGCTAGCAGTCTGTTATTGAGCCGCCAGGGCAACAATTTTTTTATCTTCACAGGCAATCACCATTTTTCCGTTTTGGATTACGGGAACAGATCGAACCCGGCCGTTCAGTTTTATATCCTGCAGTAAATCTCCACTGTACCGGTTCAGTAAATAAAGGTGTTTTCCGAGCGTACCGAAGGAGACAATATTTTTCATAACGAGTGGCGCCGCAGCCGCCGGTCCGGTTCCTGCAAATTTCCAAATAATCGCTCCGGTTTTCAAATCAAAACAGATCAGTTTGCCGTCGCTCTGTGCGATATACATCAGGTTTTGAAAAACAGTCGGCTGAAAATAGAGCAGCGCATCGGTTTTAAATATTTTCTGAACGGTCCCGTCTTCGGTTTTCAAACGGAATACTGATCCGTCATAGGCGGAAATGAATACGGAATTTTCGGCGACAAGCGGATCGGAGAAAACCGGTGTGTTCAATTCCGTTTTCCATACCACGATTCCCGAGGTAAATTCTACCGCGCATATTTCTCCATCGTTACCGGCAACGATTATCAGGTCTCCTGAAAGAGCAGGAGAACTCCGGGCGGATTTGACGAGTTTTTTGCTTTTCCAGATCGCATCACCGGTAATATGGTGATAACAATAAAGATGTCCGTCAAGCGTCAGCAGAAAAACCTTATTTCCGGCTACGATCGGTGATGCACGGGAATTGTTGCCTTCCACCGTCCAAAGCTCTTCGTTTTTTTCAAGATCGTAGACTATTAATCCTTCGGACCCGCTTTCAAAGGTCTGGTACAGATAGCGTCCACTGATGGTCGGAGGCACGGAACAGGATTTTCCGAGTTTTTTTTCACTTACTTCTTCTCCGCTCTGCAGATCAACCACCCCGACATATCCATTTTCCGAAGCATAGAAAAGCCAGTTCCCGACAACGGAAAAACTGCCGGCCGCCAATCCGGAAAAGGTTTCATCCCATATAATTGTCAGTGGCGGTTTAAGGTTGTGTTTACTGACGGCATTCCGCTGAAAATTATAGGAAGCTGTCAGCAGTGCGGTCGATTCCGGCGAATTCTCATTTTTGTAATTATCGATTTTCAAATTACCGCAGCTGAAGAAAAATAAAGCAGGCAGCAGCATTGTAATAAGAAGTTTCATCAGAAATCCCATCCGAAAAAGAATTGAGTGAACAGTCCGTTGCTGACATGTTTGAAATCGGTTGTTTTGCCGACGTCAAGCCGCAGAACCAGGAAACCGATCAGCCGCATGCGTAACCCGAGTCCGAAACTGCCGAGAACGCTTTCAAGGCGGTCATCCCACGCATTTCCCGCATCTACAAATAAAGCGCCGCGAATGGAATTGAACCCGATACTTCCGAATGGAAAACGAATTCCCAGAAGATCAATAAAGGGAAAACGCAATTCGTTACTGATGAGAAACAGTTTTCTTCCGCGAATGGACCAACGGGGATACCCTCGTAGATCCCAGCTGCCGCCCATATAAAATTCTCTGGCTTCTTTACCTTCATTCAATAACGACATTACTCGTATTGCATAGGCGCTGCGTAACCCCAGACGGAAGTATTGCCGTAAATCGAGCAGAAGGGTGTAATAGTTCACATTTGAAAAACGGATATCATAGGTATTTCCCAGGGTAAACTTAAACCGCTGCCCTTCGATCGGCCCCGAGGCACCCCAGAGACTGTTGTCTTTCACGAAGGACAGAAACTGTGATGCCAGATAGGCCTGGCGTCTGCCGCCGATGAATCTTTCGCGGTCGGAATACGAGTAACTGGTGTTGAATTCAAGCCTCATGAACTGGGAGAGCGGGTAACTGAGCGCAAAAAATCCACCGATACGGTCTTCATAAAAAAATGCATCCTGAAAATTGAAATACCGTCCCGCAAACCGGAAAAATCCGTAAGCATAGTTGGTACGCTTTTCTAGGGATACTTTTGACAGTGCGAAATTGAAACTTTTAAGAAATTCATCGCTGGTAGCGGCGTTGTTGTAAAGAATAACATGGTACTGATCGTTGCCGAGAATATCGGAAAAAGCGAACTGTGCCCCTCCGGAGGTACCGAAGATCGGATCGTTGGTAACCTGCGACTGGACAATATCCAGTGAATAGTCCTTGGTGTAGCGTAATTCGGATTTGAGATCGGTGACATCGATATTCTCGAAAACC
>JAJRVZ010000251.1 GCA_024277055.1 Calditrichota bacterium | reverse complement strand
TACCAGGTTCAGGTTGTTGATGTACTCTTCATAGGAATCGTGAAAGCCGATTTGTTTTCGGGTGCCGTAATCTTTCAGCTGCCAGTAGGGCGGCGAAGTGACAACCAGCTGAACGGATTCCTCTTCCAGAGGATGCAGGTTACGCGCATCGGCGAAATATATGTCGTGTTTCGTGGGCATACATCCCGAATTTACAGTACGGGACAGAATTATTCAAAAATAGAGGGATTAAGGAATTGAGGGATCAGGAACCCGGCATTCGGAACAGCAGGCTGCCGGTCTTTTGTTTCCGGCGGCTTGTTACTCGTTACGCGGCACTTTCAGGAAGTTTTAAGTATCTCTGAGATTTTTTCCGCCAGGGCCGGAAAAAAAATCGGTTTGGCTACAAATATATCCTTGTGCTGTACGAGGTCCTCATCAAAGCCCATGGCATGGGCTGAGGTAAATAAAAAGGAGATACGTTTGTACTGCTCCTGCGTCTGCAGCCAGCGATGAAAATCGATTCCGCTTTCGCCGGGTAAACCGATATCACAAATAATAAGGTCGACGGATTGGGCTGCCAGGATCTCACGGGCAGCCTGCGTATCGGAAGCAATGATTACGTCGTGCTTATACTTTTTCAGATAGGTTCGGGCCAGTACACAGGCATTTTGATCGTCATCGATGTACAGAATGGAAGCCATAGCGGGAATATATATTGAATTGAAATACATCGCAACCGATTACCATTGAGAGGCACGGTTTTTATCACGGATTCACCTGAAAATGCCCGGAAGAAAAAGTACAAAACAGTATTTTTTTCAGAAATCCGAACCGGTATCCCTGAATTTTCGTATTCATCCGTGGCTGAATTTTTTTTTAAAATCGAAATCAATGTTTAAATAAACTGGATTTGGTGTTAAATTTTGCCGATTATTGGCAACATTCAATTCTGAAAATAACCATTGAGGATAAAATGACATCGGCAGAAATCAGACAATCATTCATCGATTTTTTTAAAGATAAAGGTCACAGTTTTGTACCCAGTTCTCCGGTAGTGCCGCTGGATGATCCGACATTATTGTTCACCAATGCCGGTATGAACCAGTTCAAGGATATTCTGCTGGGAACCGGATCACGCCCCTATACCCGTGCCGTCAACTCGCAGAAGTGTATCCGCGTCAGCGGTAAACATAACGATCTCGAGGAGGTCGGCCACGATACCTATCACCACACTTTTTTCGAAATGCTCGGCAACTGGTCTTTCGGAGATTATTACAAACGCGAGGCCATACAGTGGGCGTGGGAATTACTGACCGATGTATGGAAGTTGCCGAAAGATAAACTGTATGCCACCGTTTTTCGTGATGACGACGAGGCCGCCGAATTGTGGCCGCAACTCACCGATATCGATCCCGAAAAAGTATTGCGTTTCGACGAAAAGGATAATTTCTGGGAAATGGGCGATACCGGACCCTGCGGTCCGTGCTCGGAAATTCATATCGATCTTGGTCCGGCACACTGCGATAAACAGGGCCGGGAACACACCTGTTTCGTGAACGGTGATTGCGGTCGTTATATTGAATTGTGGAACCTTGTATTTATCCAGTTCAACCGGGATGACAATGGAAAACTGAATCCGCTGCCGGCCAGACATGTGGATACCGGCGCCGGTTTCGAGCGGCTGGTAGCTGTGTTGCAAAACAAACGCTCCAATTACGATACGGATCTGTTTCAGCCGATCATCAATCATATTGCCGACCTGGCGGGGGAATCCTTTGAGACAAGCAGCGAAAAATCGGCCTATAACGTCATCGCCGATCATGTGCGCATGCTGACCTTCTCCATCGCAGACGGCGGTTTGCCTTCCAACGACGGCCGCGGTTACGTCATGCGGCGCATTCTTCGCCGTGCCGCCCGCTACGGCCGCAAACTCGAGCTGCGTGAACCGTTTATCTACAAACTGGTCAGTACCGTCGTTGATGTTTTGGGGGATGCCTTTCCGGAAATCCGCGAACGGGCGCAGCATGTAGCCACGGTGATCAAATCGGAAGAGGAGCATTTCAACCGTACCCTCGATCGCGGACTGGATATTTTTGACAGGATTAAAACCGATCTGCATTCGAAGAAGAAAAAGACCATTCCCGGGAAAGATGTGTTCAAACTGTACGATACCTACGGTTTTCCGGTGGACCTGACCCGCATCCTGGCGGAGGAAGAAGGGTTGCAGATCGATGAGGCGGGTTTCACCAAGGAAATGCAGAAACAGCAGGATCGGGCGCGGCAAAGCGCAAAATTTCATACCACCGCCCTGGCAGCCGATCAATGGCAAACCGTCACTGAAAAAGGTAAACCGGAATTTATCGGCTACACGGAGGACGCGGTTGAAACACAGCTGTTGCGCTATGCCGTCCGGGATGACCGGTTGCATGTCGTACTGGCCCGTACACCGTTTTATGCCGAATCCGGCGGACAGGTGGGCGATCGCGGCACGATGATTATCGACGGTCGGACCGTGACCGTGCTGGATACACAAAAACAGGGTGACGATATCATCCACATTTGTCAGTTGCCTGATAATTTCGAAGTGAAACAGGGCAACGTAACCGCACAAATCGATGCGGTCAGCCGCAGACAGACGGAAAAAAATCACACGGCAACTCACCTGCTGCATGCCGCGCTGCGCACGGTGCTGGGTGAGCATGTACAGCAAGCCGGTTCCCTGGTTGCACCGGACCGCCTGCGTTTCGATTTCACACATTTCGCAAAGGTCGATAACGATCAGCTGCACCACATCGAGCAGCTGGTGAACGAAAAAATACAGGAAAACGAAAGCCTGCAAATCTTAGAGGATTCATTCGACAACGCCAAAAAGCGGGGTGCCATGGCCCTGTTCGGCGAAAAATACGGCGACGTCGTGCGTACCGTTCAAATCGCCGATTTCAGCCTGGAACTGTGCGGCGGCACTCATGTTTCACAAACCGGACAAATCGGGCCGTTCGTAATCGTCTACGAAGGCAGTATCGCCTCCGGTGTGCGTCGTATCGAGGCGCTGACCGGGCAAGCGGCCGTAGAATTTCTGCAGCGAACACGCGACAGTATATTCGGACTGAGTGAAATGCTGAATGTGAAGGACAGGGAAATACTTGATAAAACGCGTGAATTGCTGGATGAAAAAAAGCGGCTGGAAAAAACATTGCAGAAAATGAAACGCGATCTGATGACTTCCGATGTTGATTCCATAATCAACAAAGGCCAAACCGTCAACGGCATTAATCTGGTAATTCATGCGGCGGAGGAAGCCACGGTACAACAGCTGAAGGAATTGGGCGACAAAATCCGTGAAAAGGCACAGAATACGGTGGCACTGCTCGGAACGGTATCCAACGGCAAAGTCTCTTTCGTCTGTGCGGTAACCGACGATTTGATCAAATCGAAAAAACTGAGCGCCGGGTACCTGGTTCGTGAAGTGGCAAAAGCGGCCGGCGGTGGTGGTGGCGGCCGACCCCATCTGGCCACGGCAGGGGGTAAAGACGCTTCCAGATTTGATGCCGCAATGCAATCAATCAAAAAATTAATCCGCTGATTTAATCGCAGAATTATACACCCGGCCCGATTTTTCAAACAACAACTGAAATACTGTTGCAATAAAATATTTGGCCCGGTATCAATATCATTCGTAAAAATAAATTCCGCTTACCGTCTCTGAACCCCCGAAGCGGTTCATATTTCGACTGATCCACTTGCTGATTAAAAACAGCCGTGGAAGATTGCGTGCAAATTGCAGAGAAGGTACATTACCGAAATTGCCTTCCGATTAAATTCTGCAGGGTGTGATGAAAGTACTGCTTATTTACAATCCACAGGCCGGACACGGTCGCGCCGGTAAACTGCTGCCGGAGGTTGAAGCCGCTTTTAATGAGAAGGGTATCGCCTTCGATCTGC
>JAJRVZ010000250.1 GCA_024277055.1 Calditrichota bacterium | reverse complement strand
TTGTACGGCGAACAGGAACGTCTGACATGTCCTCTGCAGTTGATACGAACTCTTTCCGGGGAATTGGGCCTTCAGACACTTATTCACAACATAACCGATGAAATCAGACATATGCTCAACTGCGAGCGGGCGTTTCTTTTTATTTATGACGATAAGCGCGATAATTTATGGACGTGCACCATGCGGACCAACGGTGATATTATCCGTTTCAGAACTGATGAGGGGATTCCCGGTTATGTATTTAAAAGCGGAAGGCAGCACTCCATTGCCGATGTTTACACCCACAAGCATTTCGATCTGAATGTCGACCGGAAACTGGGATGTACCTCCCGATCGGTGCTGTGCATCCCGGTTGATAATCAGCTGCACGACACCATCGGCGTTTTGATGGCCGTCAACAAACGGGACGGGGATTTCTCAGAATCCGACACCGACCTGATTAAAACGCTCGCACTGATCGCAACCTCCGCCATCGAAAGCGCCCAACTTTACCAGGAATTGAAATTAACCTTTTCCAGTTTTATCGAAACGCTCTCAACAACTCTTGATGCACGCGACTATATCACCGCCGGTCATTCCCGGCGTGTAACCCTGTACGCACTCGAAATCGGCCGGCAAATGAAACTTCCGCGTCATGATCTTGAAATTTTACGTTACGCTGCACTGCTGCACGATATCGGTAAACTGGGGGTGCCGGAACTGGTCCTTTTCAAAGACCGCCGGCTTTCTGAAGAAGAATACGAAATCATCAAACGACACGCACACCTGACCAAAAGCATTCTATCCAAAATACATTTCCAGCGACAGTACCGGGAAATTCCCGATATCGCATCCAGCCATCATGAAAAGATTAACGGGCATGGCTATCCGCTCGGCATAACCGGCGATAAAATTCCGCTCGGTGGTAAAATACTGGCTGTGGCCGATGTCTTCGATGCCCTGACTTCACGACGTCAGTACCGCGACAGAATGGAAATCGAAAAGGTCGTACAAATTATTGACAAGGAAACCGGCAGCTCCTTTGAACCGTTCGTCGTTTATAATTTCAAGCATATCACTCTGGACAGGCTTATCAAGGTGCTGGAATACGGCCACCGTTCCGAATTATCCGAACATGATATTGATATCCTGCGGGATTACAGTTTGAAGGAAATCGTAGAGATCCGTCTGAAAAACCGCAAAACAAAGGAAGAAAAGCTCGCCGAATCCACGTTCATGCGGTACTATCTCAGAAAATATCGTGGTGTCGACCAGATCTGATCATTTTTTGAAATGTTTATATTAACCTGGCTGGTACGTATTTAATGCAGTTCCGGGGAACGGTCAATAAAAGGTACAATATCAGATTTACATTTTAAGCGGCACTTCCGTTAAAAAAAAAGGCCTTGCGGCCCTCTGATTTTACACTTCTTTGAGTAAGTCTTTTACGCGATCTGTTTTTTCCCAGCTGAATTCTTTTTCCTCGCGGCCGAAATGACCGTAAGCGGCTGTTTTCAGATAAATCGGCCGGCGCAGGTCAAGCGCTTCAATGATACCGCCCGGAGTGAAATCGAAAACGCGGCGCAGAAGATCAGAAAGCGCCTTTTCATCCATTTTAGCCGTACCGAACGTTTCCACCATTAATGACACCGGCTCTGCCACGCCGATTGCGTAGGCAACCTGAATGCCGCATCGTTCCGCCAGGCCGGCGGCAACCACATTCTTCGCCACGTAGCGCGCGAAATAGGATGCCGAGCGGTCTACCTTCGTGGGATCTTTCCCCGAAAAGGCGCCCCCGCCGTGGGAATAGGAACCACCGTAAGTATCGACGATAATCTTTCTTCCCGTCAGACCGGCGTCGCCTTTCGGCCCCCCGATCACAAAACGTCCCGTCGGGTTAACAAAATAGCGAACATTTTCGCCCGACAGGAACTCCGCCGGAATGTTGGGCTTGATAATCTTTTCGATTACATCGCTTTTAATCGTATCGTTATCAACTTCGTCGTTGTGCTGAGTGGAGATAACCACGCTTTCCACGGCAACCGGTTTACCATCCTGATAACGAACCGACACCTGTGATTTTCCGTCCGGACGCAGATAAGGTATTTCTCCGCTTTTGCGGGCCCGGGACAGGGCATGAGTCAATTTATGAGCCAGACTGATCGGCATCGGCATCAGTTCCGGTGTTTCGCGTGTAGCATAACCGAACATCATTCCCTGATCACCGGCCCCGGCACGGTCTACGCCCATCGCAATATCCGGTGACTGCTGGTCGATGGATGTCATTACAGCACAGGTTTCGTAATCAAATCCGAAGCGGGCATCGGTATAACCGATGTTTTTGATCACTTCCCTGGTAACGGTCGGAATGTCCACATAACATTTGGTCGTAATTTCCCCACCGATGAGCGCCAGGCCGGTAGTTACAAATGTTTCGCAGGCAACCCTTCCGAAGGAATCTTTCTTCAGTACCTGGTCCAGAATGGCATCGGATATTTGATCGGCAACTTTGTCCGGATGACCCTCGGTCACAGATTCCGAACTGAAAATATAATCTGTCATAGTTTAACGATCCTTCTGTCTGAATACTTTTTCGCAAAGCAGAAAATTTAAAACATATTACGAACGTTTACAAATGCCTAATTTATTTTTTTCAGCTCGTTTTTCAGAAAATCGATGTTCAGTATTTCCATCGGATCTTTTTTATAGTCAATGGCCAGGTAGTAACTGATCCAGTCGCCCATTGCCACTAAAGATATCAGGCGCTGTAATCGGGATTGACCCTGTGAATAGATTTCGAGCACCTCGATCCCGCGGTCTTTAATAATTTCCTTGGTCAAATTAAGTCTGGCCTGATTACGCTTATTGATTTCAGGATCCTCAATAACTATGATAATGAAATCTTTGAGCGCCGGATGTTCCATTTCCCAGCCGACGATCTCGTTGTGATTCAATTCCGGCAGTACATTTGAAAAAGCGATCGATTTTCCATTTTCATGAAACTGATTCTGCCAGCGACGGGAAAGACTGCGGAGATAGGGTGCCGTTGAATAAATTACCGGTATTTTTCCGTGAATACGGCGAGCTACTTCCTGTGAAAGAATTTTTCCTGTGGCTTTCTGATAATGATTTCTCTCGACCATGGCCTTTACCAGGTTTACCGTTTCGTTTAAATCCGCATCATCAACCTTTGCAAAACCCAATGATCTCATCACAAACAAAATCGAAAAAAAGGAGTATCCGAATGCCTGTCGCGGCGGGAACCCCTTCGGCATGGAAATCAGCGGCCATCCTTTTTCATTACACATCCGGGTCAGTTGTCCCCCGGAGGTGATACCGATAATCTGAGCGCCGGTTTCGGTAGCGCGGGAAACCGCACTGAGCGTTTCTTCCGTATCTCCCGAATAACTGGATGCGATCACCAGTGTATTTTCCGAACAACTGGCCGGTATTTCGTACCCGCGCAATACATTCATCGGAACGGGAAGCTGGTCGAACAAATATTCCGCGACCAGGTCGCCGGCGATGGCGGAACCTCCCATACCGGAAAAAATTATATTTTGTATACGTGATGTGTCGAGATTCATTTCAAGATTGTGCAAATTCTCAAAACATGTGCTGATCTGATTGGGAAAATTTTCCAGGAACTCAATGAAGTTGGATTTGTCGACTGAATACATGGGAATATTTCTCCTGTTAGTTTATAAATTCTGCGCCGCTAAATTTTCGTTCAAGAAATTCAACGCTGCGTGCAATTACCTCTTTCGCTGTCGGACATTCCAGTAAATTGCTTGCAATTTCCGAGCAATCGCTGACGGCAAGTCCCCGGATAATTCTTTTTACTTTCGGAACCATGTACAAACTTACACTGAATGTACGCAACCCCAATCCCAGCAGGGCCGGAATCGCTTTCGGGTCTGCAGCCAGCTCTCCGCAAATGGAAATCTCGATGCCATGGGATTTCGCCTGCTCGATGGACTGCCGGATCAGGCGTAAAACGGCAGGATGCAGATCGTTGAACAGTCTGGCAATTTTAGTGTTGGTCCGGTCTACTGCCAGGGTATACTGGGTAAGATCGTTGGTACCGATACTGAAAAAATCCACATACCGTGCATATTGATCGGCCAGAACCGCTACAGAAGGCGTCTCGACCATGATACCGATTTTCAGCGGCTGCGTGGCAACACCTTCGTTTTGTAACTCTTTTCGTGTTTCTTCAATGATCCGACGGGATTCGTGAATTTCATCAACACAGGATATCATCGGCAGCAGAACACGGATATTTCCCTTCTCATTGGCACGCATGACCGCCCTCAATTGTGTTTTGAATAGGGAAGGTTCATCCAGGCAAACCCGGATGCCCCGCCAGCCCAGAAACGGATTTTGCTCCGATGCGGCCTGATACTCCGAAATGAGTTTATCGCCCCCCAGGTCGATTGTACGTAACGTAAAGATTTTCGATCCCATCTTCTCGGAAAATCGTTTGTAAACCTCAAATTGCTTTTCTTCACCCGGTAATTTTTGACCTTCAAGGAACAATCCTTCTGTGCGAAAAAGTCCGATCCCGTCTGCACCGAAAGTTTCCAGATCGTGCATTTCTTCGGCAAATTCAACATTTGCCATCACGCGAACCTCTTCGCCGTCAAGCGTCAGACATTTTTCTTGGGCTTCCTGTTTTAACTGCAATGAAAGGGATTCCGATTTTTCCATACGGCTTTTATATTCATCCACCGTTACCTGGTCAGGATGAATAATAAGTTTGCCGCTGTGACCGTCAACAATTACAAAATCGCCGGTATTGATAACCTCCGCCAGCTGGTTGTGGTTGACCACCGAAGGAATTTGCAGCGCATTGGCCATAATGGCGGCATGAGAAGTTTTTCCGCCCTGGTCGGTTACGAAACCGAGAATGAAATTGCGGTTAAAATGCACCGTATCCGAGGGGGTGAGTTCTCTGGCGAAAATGATTGAAGGGATATTCAACTGGTAATCCGGCGCGACGCCGAAGATAGTATTCAGAACACGTTGTTTCAGATCCTGAATATCAAATGCCCGATCACGGAAATAGGGACTGTCCAGATTGGAAAAATACTCCTTTTTATTTTTAAAAACCTGATGAACCGCATAAACGGCCGGTCTTTTCTGCTTTTTGATTACGGCTTCTATTTCAGACAGGAAAAAGGAATCCTGCAATAATTCAATCTGGCTTTCAAATATTTCGGAGAATTGATCGGAGTAGATTTTTATACTGAATTGTTTCGTTTCTTTTAACTGTTCTATCGTTTTGTCGCAAGCTTCCAGGAAAATGCTGATTTCAGATTCCGGATCGGTAATTCTAAATTTATATTCTTCAATATCGAAAGTAATTTTTTTAAATTTAAAGGCCGGCCCCATGGCAATGCCGGGGGCCATTGAGGTACAATCGAGCGAAATTTCCCGCTTAAACTTTTGGCTTATTTTTTTGATATTCAAAGTTTATTCTTCGAAAAAATTGTTATCAAATAATTCTTTCAGTGCCTCCATTGCCTGCCGCTCATCTTTTCCATCGATGATCAACCGGATTTCACTTCCCGGTTCCGCGGCAAGCATCATTATACCCATTATACTCTTGCCATTCACTTCCAGCCCGTCTTTAATAACCTTAATATCCGATTCAAACTGACCGGCAATTTTCACAAATTGCGCCGCCGGCCGTGCATGCAACCCATGCTGATTCTGTATTTTCAATACCTGATCTATCATACTGATTCTAATACCACTCCTGTAATTATTCCCAGCGCCAACGGCAACAGTATGGCGATGAAGAATGCAATTTGTTTTCTCCGCAGCAGGTAAACACCAACAACACCAATGCCGAAAACCAGAACCGACCCAATATCATAATTAATGAATCTCATTCCGGTGAACCCGGCGTACAATCCAAGGCACAAGGCCCCCAGAATTCCATAGAAATTACGGATAAGCCGGAAGTTTTCCAGGCTTAACCTTTTATATACCGAGAAACCCAACTGATAGCCTTTGTACAATCCATAGACCCGTATGTACAAATGCGGAACATTGTACATCAGCAGAAGAACGAAAAGGAAAACCAGCTGCATGGTAAAATCCGGTATCATAATAATACCGGCAAGACCGAAAAGGATAGAGGCCGGTTTAATCAGAGCCCAGACCAGCTGATCTCCCACGGCACCCAGGGGCCCGATCAGTGCGCTTTTGAAGCGATCGGTTTTAGAATGATCGAAATTTCCGGATATCACTTCTTCTTCTTCAATTCTGGCGATAGCCCCCAACGCGAAAGTAGTAAAATAAGGATGAGCGTTGAAAAAATTCAGGTGCCTTTTCAGAAATTTCTGCTGTTCCTCCGCATCCGGGTACAATCTGCGTGCTATCGGCACCATCGAATAACAAAATCCTATTGCCAGCATGTTGGTATAATTCCAGACAGCCTGGATAAAAAAAGAACGCCAGAACACACCGAGAAAATCAACGAATCTCAGTTTTACCGGACGAACTGGAATAATACACCTCCGGTGATTAATCCGGCAGCAAGAAACGGCCGGTAGTTTTTTTCCTTGAACAATGGCAATGCCAGCCCTACCCCGATTCCAAGCACAGCGATACTGCCGTATCTGAAAATATTATCCCATGATGCCGGTATCAAGGTGATATTCCCGAATAACCAGTCGCCCACTAAAAGTGACAGATAAATCAGAACAAACATCAGTAAAAAATGCGCACTGAGCGAGAGAAAATGAACCCTGCCCAGAAAGGTAACGATTCCCTGATCGAGAATTCGTTGAAACCGGTTCATGAATCTGTTGTTCAATTTTCTGTCCAGGACAACCGCTTCCCCGGCAATATAGCTGATCAGCAGGCCGTACAGGATAGCCAGTACCAAAACCGTATAAAAATGATACGAAAGATGAGTATAACGGATCGTTAGTGCTGCCGTTACTATTGCCGCAACATTTCCTTCAGGAATAATCGCTGCTCCAACCGGCAAACTGCTGAGCCAAAGTAACTGGAGATATATGCCAACCTGCAACCCCAATTGTACGTCGCCAAGAATCCATCCCAGCACCGTGCATGCTATCAGCGGTTGGGAAATCAGGAACTGAAAGGCAACGGTTGTATCCAGAGCAATCAGGCTTCCGAACAGTCCGATGAGAAGATTTTCCACGCAACTCCCGATACTTTACGAGGCCAATATAGGCCGTAAAATCCTGCTTGTCAAATTGTTCATCTGTTCAAACGTTTTGCCTGTTTTTTATATCGGAAACTATCAAATCACCATGCTCGCGCGAATTTTCTATAAATATCCTGTTCGCATTGCGGCCGGCAATTATGGAACCCGCCAGATACAGACCCGGTATATTGCTTTCAAGTGTTTCCGCATTATGAGCCGGAATTTGTGTTTGCTTATCGACCGACACTCCGGCTTGCGTCAGAAGCCGCATGTCGGGATGATATCCGGTCAACAGATAAACGGCATCAGCCGGAATTTCGGTTTTTTCGTGTCCTGAATGAATCGCAACCGAGTCCCTGCCGATATTTGTGATCGTGCTTCGCAGGTATGTTTTTATGTTCCCTTCCTTTATTCTGTTCAGTATATCCGGTAAAATCCAGTATTTTACACTTTCTTTTATCTCTTCCCTGCGGTGAACCATGGTAACCCTTGCCCCGCCCCGAAACAGCTCAAGCGCCGCCTCTACCGCGGAATTTTTTCCACCGACAACAACAACATTTTGCCCGAAATGTTGAAAAGGTTCGCGGTAGTAATGTGAAACATGCGGCATATCCTCGCCCGGGATATTTAACCGGTTCGGGTTGTCATAAAAACCGGTGGCGATAATTACCTGCTTCGCCCGGAGGTGTTCCGTCCTTCCTTTCCGCTGAAAATTAATTTCAAAATGACTGTTTTCCTTTATGATACTTTGCACTTCACAGAACGGCTCGAATTGCAGGCCGAAATGTCGTACCAGTCTCTGGTAGTAACTCACAGCCTCAAGACGCGTCGGGCGAAAGTTGGTTGACGTAAATGGGATCCCACCGATTTCGAGCAAATCAGGAGTAGAAAAAAATGTCATATTCGTCGGAAAATTAATGATGCTGTTAACCAGGTTGCCTTTGTCCAGCATAACACTGTCTATCTGTTCTTTTTTTGCAGCAATTGCACAGGAAAGGGCCGCGGGCCCCGCTCCGACGATGGCGATTGTTGTATCCATCAATACATCCTTCTCATATTTCAGGGCAGGGAATATACGATTTTTTGCTCATTTGACCTAATAATTTGCCTGAAATTTAGACTTCACTTTTCCCGGAAATCCGCACCGGTTCCAACCGCTGTTCTTCGACACTTTTTCACCAGGATTTAAAAGACCGATTCGGAAAAATACTGGATTATCAATCTGATTCTCCGGTACCCATATCTCCTGTTTAAATAAACAATAGACGCTGAACCATATAAATGCATTTTTTATTATTTTGCGGTATTGAATAAATCCGGTCATGAAAGTTTCGGTTTATTGCGTATTAAATAAAAAAAGGCCCTGCATAAGGCGTTTGCAGGACCTTCTAAGCGGAAGGAACGAAACAGAAATGCTTCAAATAACAGACCGGAACCGGTCGGCTCCGACCGTTTTGATAGGTTTTCTTTTTAAATCGACTCTTTCGACCATCCCGAATCCAAGTTTATTTAAGTCACCGAGACCGGTATCATAGATGAGTTGCAATACTGGGGGCCGGGCTTTTATATAAAAAGGCGACAGGAACCCGCGGACCATATCGGGACGGTGTCGTTTTCTTTCAATCGCAACAAGTTTTGTGATTTTGAAATCCCTGCTTTGAAGATACCTTTCATCGAATCGCATTTTAAAATCGAGTTTGCGAAGACTGTACCCCTTAACTTTTCTGAACTTGTATTCAATATCTTCTCGAACTTTTTCGAAAAATTTTTCATCATCCGGCAGAATAAAATTCCCAAGAGTTCGCACCCCCTGAATGCTTTCATTTTTAGTCAGTTGAATAATAACCGGCGAAAGGCATTTGAAGCGCATACCGTATTCCTTAAACTTCGGGCTTTTCAGAAAAGCCACCCTTTCTATTTCATAAACCTGACTTCTAATACGAATTTTTCCCCGATTTCTTAAACCCTGCGCAATAATCCCGAGAAACTGGTGAAACGGAGATGAAATATACCAGTGAAATTCCTTCGACATAACGACTATTCTTCGGTTAATGATTTTGCGTTTGGGGATTAACAGCTGGGAAAATGTAAAAAAATCAAATGCCGAGCCGTTTCGATATCTTCTCGGTATCAGCGAATACAGAAAACTGTTATACTCGTAGCTGATCTGTTGCAGAATGTCGGCCAGATAATAATTGGTGTTGATCGGTAACGAACTTGTGACATTGTTATTTTTAAACGTGACACGAATGCGCATAAAACTCCCCTGATTTACGAAGTTATCAGGGCAATTATTATACCAAAAACCGTTTAAAATATCGTTACGCCGTAATCGCTTTAAAATCAGTATATTAGCAAAATGAAATAGGGACAAATAAAAAATACACCGGGGATTATATCCCCGGTATGTGATATTAAAGTGGGGAATTACTCCCCGGTACGGAACAGATTAGCTGTAATCCGTTTGGCAATATGCATAAATGATAAAGATTGTGGATTCTCCGGATTCTTTTGAACCACCGGCGTACCACTGTCCCCTCCGGCCCGTATCTCGGTATCCAGAGGAATTTCACCAAGCAACGGAACTCCCAGACGGTCACATTCCCGTTTTACGCCGCCTGAATCAAAAATATCTGTTCGCTCGTTGCAATGGGGGCATAAAAAATAACTCATGTTTTCTACGATACCGAGGATCGGTACGTTTACTTTCTGGAACATTTGTACGCCTTTCACCGCATCCAGCAGGGCAACATCCTGCGGGGTTGAGACAATCACGGCGCCGTCCAGACTGACGGATTGCGAAAGCGTCAGTTGTGCATCCCCTGTTCCCGGCGGCATATCAAACAGCATAATATCGACATCACCCCAGTCAACATCCTTCATTAACTGCTGAATGGCGCGCATTACCAGCGGCCCCCGCCAGATAACCGGACTTTCATCCGTCAGCAGGAAACCCAGTGACATCAGTTTTACACCGTATCGATCGATCGGTTTTAATTTCTGACCGTCAAAATCCGGACGTGTGCTTACACCCAGCATCAAAGGAATACTCGGACCGTAAATATCAGCGTCGAGCAGCCCGACTTTATGACCCTGTTTCGCCAGGGCAACTGCCAGGTTCACCGCAACCGTGGATTTACCAACACCGCCTTTTCCGCTGGCGACCGCAATTTTATATTTTACTCCGGGCAAATAGGCGGAATCCTGTGTGGGCGCCGGTTGTGCCGCAGCAGCTCCCAACTTCGTTTCCACCGAGTTTACCCCGTCAATGGCCTGTACCGCCAGTTTTACCGAATCTATAATTTGCTGGATGACTTTCTGATCCTGCGTTCGTATATCCAGAATCAACTGCACGGCTCCACCGTCAATCAGGACATCCTTCACCAGTCCGAATGAAATAATATCTTTTTTAAATCCCGGATAGTTAATCGATTTCAGTTCTGCCAGAATTTGATCTTTGCTGACCATTTACTCTCCTGTCGGTTTTATTATTTAAAAGTTCTGATAATTTAACAATTCAAATCAATATATTGAAAGGAAATATAACGAGTAGTAATTTCTTAAATTCCACGGAAGTGCAAAAAAAAAGACTGACGACAGGCCAGCCTTGTAAAATTTCAACTTTTTAATTCACATTCAACTAAAAAACAACTTCGATATCCAGAATACTGTCTTTCTCAAGATTTAAATGTATCTCTTTTTTCTCGTTCAATTCGATTTCATTAATGAGTTTTAGTTCAACGGTGAAATCCATCGTTTCCATGTTTTTGTCTTTTAACACACCGACACCGTTAATAACACCGCCTTCATCTTTGTCATAGTAGCTGATAAGTATATCTTCACCTAAATCAAGCGCATCAAGAATTTCTTTAATTTCTTCGGTATTTCGCTGTACGACAATGGCCTCATCCACATCTTCTTCAATACTCATAATGTCGCCGTCATCAAAATAGAATTCTATGGAACCACCACCGCCTTTCACATACACCAGGCGGTCATCCTGACTCTGGCGGATGGATCGCTCTACGTTTATCACCTTTCCTGAAAAATGATCATCCCGAATATCAGTGATTTTTACGGATACAGGCCTGTCCTCCGGCGTACCGTCATAGGACAGCCTGACGATATTCACTTTTTTACCAACACCGATTGTTGTAACCAGTTTTTTTAATTCATCGGGAGCAAGCGCACCTTCGCGCATCGTTGTTTTAGATTTCTTTTTGAACAGTTTCAGAAAATAGCGATCACCCTTTGACAGGTCATCCAAAAGAAGCGGATCGAAACTCTTGAACCATGATTTCATTGCCCCGTACCTCCCAGTCTTGATGCGCTGGCAAATTAACAAACATTAAAAGTAAATGCAAGTTATATAATTATAATAAGTTACTTATGATTTACGACCGTCCTGATTCCTGATTCGTTTTATACGATTTTTGTCTTTCGATTTTGCCGGAGGTTAATTTGATAAAAGTAAATCGCGTGCATTTTCGAGCGCTTGTTCGCTGATCGATTTTCCGGCCAGCAGTCCTGCTATTTCTTTTACTCTTTCCTCTGCAGAAAGCTGCCTGACGGTTACAAAGGTCCGGCCGTTATCGGTTGATTTTGAAACCGAATAATGGGTTCGGGCCTGAGCGGCGATCTGCGGCAGATGAGTGATTACGATCAGTTGTCGGTCCTTTGCAATCTGCTTCATTTTATCCCCGACGATTTGCGCCACCTGACCGGAAATTCCACTGTCAATTTCATCGAATATCAGAACGGGAATATTATCGGAACTGGCAAGGATGGACTTTACGGCCAGCATGGTTCGCGATATTTCTCCCCCCGATGCTATTTTACTGAGAGGACGGGCACTTTCGCCGGCATTGGTGGTAACATAAAACTCAATGATATCACAGCCCGTGTCGAAGGCCTTATAATGCCGGTTGTTTATTTCTATGGGACCCGCCAGTGTCTCTTCCCGGCTGATTTTCACGGTGAAACCGGCAGAATCCATGCCCAGGGTATGCAAAACATCTTCAATTTTCAGCGCAAATTGTTCGGCAACCGTTTTTCGTTTCAGACTCAGCTGTTCGGCCAGTTCCGACAACTCCTTTTTTGCAGCCTGTAACGCTTTTTCAGTTTCTTCTATCTGAACGTCGTAATTTCCCATTTCTTTTACCGCGTCGGATAATTGCTTTTCCAGTTCAATCAATTCCTCCATCGAATTTTTCTGATACTTTTTAAGCAGCCATTCGATTTCCGCCTCACGATTCCTGATCTCTTCCAGTCTTTCAGGATTAAATTGCAGATTGTTGTAATAATTCTGTGTCTGCCTGCCGATTTCTTCCAGGCTCAATCGCGCCGATTCCAGTTCTTTCACTGTTTCCTCAAAAGAGGCATCGACAGCCGCGATCTGACGCAGTTGCTCCATGGCTTTTGCCACCGACGTTAAAGCGCTTTCATCCGATTCATACAAAAGACCGCTGACGGTCTGGGCAGCCTTATACAACATCTCGCTGTTTTCAAGGATTCGGCCCTCGTTTTTAAGTTCATGCCAGACATCAGCATCCAGATTTGCCGTGCGCAGTTCATTAAGCTGGAATGAATACAGATCATGCCGATCGATGGCCGCTCTTTTTTGTGCCTGTAACCGACGCAACTGCTCCGCCGTTTGATTGTAAAAATTGAATATTTCCCGGTATTTATCTTTCAGTGTTCCCAGTTGCCCGAAGGCATCCAGGTACGAAATGTGATTGACGGGATACAGCAGGCTCTGATGCTGGTGCTGCCCGTGCAAATCCATTAACTGTCGCGTAACCCGGTTCATCACATTCAGATTTACCGGTGTATCATTTATAAACGCCCTGCTCACACCGGAACTGTTGATCTCACGGCGCAGAAGAATCAGGTTATCGAACGGTTCGATGGAGGCATCTCGCAGTGTCGCCAGAACTTCGTCCGTTTGCCGGGTGGCAATCTCCGCTTCAATGATCGCCTTTTGCGCATCGGTACGAATGAGATCACTGCTGGCCCGTTCTCCGCAAAGTAAAGAAATGGCACCCACCAGAATGGACTTACCGGCGCCGGTTTCTCCGGTGATTACCTGAAATCCGTTTTCAAATTGGACTTCCAGCTCGTCGACAATGGCGAAGTTTTTAATGAATAATCGCTTCAGCATGGTATTGTTATGGTTTAATGACCGCTATTTTACCGGAAGCGGTTGCACCGCCATGCGTGTAGACAAGATACACATAAATTCCGCTGGGAACTATTTTCCCCTCACTGTCACGTCCGTCCCAGCGGGCACGGCTGCCCTGCACCAGTCCGTTTTCGCCGGACAACAGCCTGATCAGTCTTCCGTTCAAACTCAGGATCTTTACAGTGGAATTGGCCATCATATTTTGAATGGTGTAAAACGGAGTTTCCCTGCCGATAACAAAAGGATTTGGCCCGGTGGCTACGGCGTCGAAGCCGGCGCGAAATTCAGTGAAGGGGCCGCTGAACAACGCCAGTCCACCTTCTGTACCGATATAAGCCGTACCGCTGTTCTGATCGATATAAATACTGTTTACAACCGGGTCCGGCAATCCGCTGTTTTCGGGCGTATACTGAACCCAGGCGGCAGGGTCCCAGGGGCTTTTATCACCCTGAAGCACACTCAGACCGCCGTCGGTCGCAAACCATTTATTGTTATTCGAATCGACAAATATCTGATTGATTTTATTTTCGACCGGTCCGATCTCTCCGACATGTTTATAAAAATTTACGCCGTCGTATGAATTAAGCCCGGCATCCGTGCCGATCCACATTACACCATCTCTGTCCTTTTTCAGATCCAGGATAACATTGCTGTATAAATTGTCCGTTCCTTTTTGAATGCGAAAAACCTGATCATCACTCCGGTCATAAATGGTATGGTTAAAATCAAAAACCAGGATACCGCTGTTATCGACGAAAGTGCCGATCCACAGGCGGCCGAAATCATCAAATTCTATGGTTGTGACTTCGCCCTCATCGTTAGACATTCCTATATTTGTCCCGAAGGTTACCCAGTTCGCACAATCAATATCCAGTTTGCCGTTTATATCCCGCGGAACGACGGTAATATAGCGCCCGTCCGACGGCCCGTAGCTGCTGATCCAGAGATTGCCTTCGCTGTCTTCGGCAAAATCAGTGACCACCGAATAATCATTCACTCCCACGGCGGCTTCACCCAGACAATCGTGGCCCGCTACATCTGCATCGGAAACAGGCATATCAATAACGGTATCTACAAATGTGGCCGTTAAAAACCCATCCAGACGCCAGTTGTGAAAAAAATTAAACTGCTGTCCGTCATACATGAACATTCCGCCGCCCCAGGTGCCCATCCAGATATTTCCCAACCGGTCGCGGTAAACGGAAACCGTCTGGTTTTTGCGGTACCAGTCGTCAGCGCGAAATTTGTAATTGACCCATTCATTTTTATCGTAAATATAAAAGCCGTCGGAAAAATAGATTTTCAGTTTGCCGGAAGATATCCAGAATTTTCCTGTTTTGTCGCGTGTAATCACGCCGACATGATTGCTGGCCGGGCCGGGCGTAAGTAACGGTCGTTGCCAGTTATGTTTTAAAATACCGCCGCGACGTAACCCCATCCAGAGATTTTGCTCACTATCCACAGTAATATCCTGAATTGCAAGCCCCGGTTCCCCGGCAAATACAAAACCGTTTCCCTGTTTCTTATAATAATTGGAATAGCGGATAATATATAGAATACCGTTAATTCCGGCGAAATCGGATGCGTACCCTCGTGTCCAGTTACCCAGGATATCACCAGTGCCGTCACCGGCTATCCAGGCTACTCCAAGATCCGTACCGATGTAAAGGGTATCACCGATTGCCCGCAGGCCGAGTACATTATCGGACGGCAGAAAATTTGAATTATCCGCAACCTGCCAGGCGTCGGCGATTTTAAGATTATTTGCCAGGAAATCGGAAGGGGCGGACAACACGCCTTTATTCGTACCGAAATAAACGCGATTGGCAAACACCGTAATATCTGAAGATGCACCGATCCGGCGCGGCAGGTTATTATAAAAATCCCTGAACTCAAGCCCGTTCTGATTCAAAATAAATACGCCCGCGCCTTCTGCGGTGGCAACCCAGAGCGTATCGCCTGTTACGTGCAGGCCGCTGATATACTGGCCCGCCAGCTTTGTGCTGTACTGCCAGCCGCCCGTTTTCGGGTCGTGCAAGTTGATCTGTCCGTCAGCCGAACCGAATACCAGGCGTTCATAGGTATCTTTGACAACACACGTAAGTTTCAGGGATGATAACCCATCGATATTGGTATAGGAACGATAGGAAGAATCCTGAACATCAAAACTGAGCACCCCGCCGGTAGTACTGGCCCAGATTTTTCCACCGGCATACTCAATACCGGTGATATCATTCATGTAACTTTTGACCTGCCAGTCATGCAGGTCTTGTGTAAATCCGATGGTGCCGATTGCCAGGGCAATCAACACGTTGAGAACAGGGCGCTTCATTAACGACCTCCGGTTTAGATTTTCGTCATGAGGTCTGTCATTTCGATAGCACTGAGGGCGGCATCCCAGCCTTTGTTACCGGCTTTGGTACCGGCACGCTCAATCGCCTGTTCGATTGTATCCGCGGTAATAACGCCGAAGATAACGGGTTTTCCGCTGTTCAGACTAACCTGGGCAATGCCTTTGGAAACTTCCGCCGCCACATATTCGAAATGGGGTGTGGCTCCGCGGATGACTGCGCCAAGACAAATAACGGCATCGAATTTGCCGGACGAAGCAATTTTCTGCGCAGTCAGCGGTATTTCAAATGATCCGGGAACACGATAAACCGTGATATTCTTTTCATCCGCTCCGTGACGTTTCAGACAATCCATGGCACCTTCCAGTAATTTATTGGAAATAAAATCATTGAAACGGCTCACTACGATGGCAAATGTGCGCCCATCGGCATTTAACAGACCCTGTACCTCTCCGGCCATTCACACCTCCAGTTTCTTGTTTAAAATCATGTGCCCCATTTTATCACGTTTGGTTTTCAGATATTTTTCATTCTTATCGTTCGGTAAAATTTCAATCGGAACGCGATCGACTATTTCCAGTTTATACCCCTCCAGCCCAACTATTTTTTTAGGGTTGTTGGTCATCAGTTTTATTTTATTCAAACCGAGATCTTTTAATATTTGCGCACCGATTCCGTAATCACGCAGGTCGGCATTAAAGCCCAGCATTTCGTTGGCCTCCACCGTGTCTTTGCCTTCTTCCTGCAATGCGTAGGCCAGAATCTTATTAACCAGGCCGATACCGCGCCCTTCCTGACGCATGTACAGTACAACACCGCGTCCTTCGGCATTCACCATTTCCAGCGCCCGCGACAATTGCGAACCGCAGTCACAGCGCATCGATCCGAATACGTCGCCGGTCAGGCATTCCGAATGTACCCGAACCAGCGTAGGCTCGCCGTCGGCAACATTACCTTTCACCAATGCTACATGATGCTCGTTGGAATTCAGGATATTTTCGTACAGAAATAATTTGAACTCCCCGTATTGCGTGGGCATATCAATAACCGCCCGGCGACGTACCAGTTTTTCACGGATTCGCCGGTATTCGATCAGGTCGGCAATGGTGATCAGTTTCAATCCGAATTTTTCAGCGATCCGGCGTAATTTCGGAACACGGGCCATGCTGCCGTCATCATCCATAATCTCGCACAGCACCCCGGCAGGACTAAGCCCGCCAAGTCGCGCCAGATCACAGGCGGCTTCGGTATGACCCGCGCGCCGCAGAACACCGCCCTCTTTGGCAACCAGCGGAAAGATATGGCCAGGACGCGCCAGATCCTTTGGCCCGGTCTGCGGATCAACCAGGGCAAGGATTGTTGTCGCCCGGTCGAAAGCGGAAATGCCGGTTGTTGTCCCGTGCCTGGCATCCACCGTAACCGTAAAGGGTGTGCTGTGCAGGGCCGTATTATCCTCGACCATGAACTCGAGATGCAATTCCTTTGCCCGCTGATGGGTAATCGCCGTACAAATCATGCCGCGGGCGTTTTTGGCAATAAAATTGACAGCCTGCGGCGTGACCTTCTCGGCAGCCATGATCAGATCACCTTCATTTTCGCGGTCTTCGTCATCAACAACAATGACCATTTTTCCGGCGCGAATATCTTCGATCGCTTCTTCTATACTGTTAAATTCTTACATTTCTTCCTTTATAAAAGTAACCAAACCATAAAATCAATCACAAAAGAACTTCTTCGGGGATGAGCCTGTTCTCAGTATCCCATCCGTTTCAACTTATCCTCCGTGAGTCCCTGTCGGGCCGTCGAATGGCCCAACATTTTCTCCACATATTTGGCCAGGAAATCCGTTTCGATGTTCACGCGCTGTCCTATTGCGTAGCCCGACATGACGGTATTTTTACAGGTATGTGGAATGACGGACACCCCGACTTTATTTCCATTCAATGCGGCAATCGTCAGGCTGACGCCGTCCATAGCAATGCTGCCCTCTTCAATTAAATATTTCTGCAAATGTTCCGGAATTTCAACCTCCAGCCACCGGTTGTCACCGCGGCGCTGCCATCGCAGAATAACGCCGATTCCATTTACATGGCCCTGAACCAGATGCCCGCCCAACCGGTCGGCCAGCCTCAGTGCCCGCTCCAGATTTACCGGCGTACCCGGCTTTAAACCGTCAATGGTCGTTTTATCCAGTGTCTCCCCCACCGCCTCCACGATAAAATGATCGTTTCCAACCGCTACGGCCGTGAGACAAACCCCGTTGATACTGACCGAATCATCTATTTTCAAATCGTCTAAAATCTTCTGTGCCGAAATCGTCAGTTTTACGCCACCGGAGATCGGTTCAATATCACGGATTCGGCCAACCTCTTCAATCAATCCTGTAAACATTGGGCAAATTTAATACAGATTGACGCTAAATTCATATAAAATTTAGAGAACGGACATTTGTGCTGTATCAAATCTAATTTTACACCTTATTTTTTAATATATATTGGAACAACCGGTCTGCTCCCAGTTTTTTTTCATTTTCTAATTTATAATAAGATTGTACATCAATTTCCTTTCCGAAGGCGGGCAAACCATTCAACCATTTTGATTCCGACTGAATAACAAGTAATTCATCCACCAGGTTTTCTGAAAGGAACTGCGTAAATACCTCTTGACCGCCTTCAATCAGCAGCGATATAACTTTATTTTCAGCCAGCAGTTTTAACACCGTTTTCAAATCAATACCGCTATCATTTTTCGGCAGCGAAATAACACGGCAGCCCTTTTTGTGCAGATATTCCAGTTTCCCCCTCGATACCGGCTTGCCGCACAGCACCCAGGTTCGTTCCCTGTGTTCGTCATCAAATACTTTTCGGCTGCCCACTGATCGCAGTTTCCCGTCCAGTATCACCCGAACCGGGTTTGGCCCCTTTACTTCTCTAACCGTTAACTGCGGGTCGTCGGCCAGCACTGTTCCGGCGCCGACCAGCACGGCGTCGTGTTCGGCCCGAATGCGGTGCACTTCTTTCCGTGCCCCGGGACCGGTGATCCAGGATTGTTTACCCTTTTCCCTGGCAATGAAACCGTCTTTTGTCTGTGCAATTTTTACCGTAACCCAGGGCAGACCGCTGGAAACATGTTTGAAATAGAAGCGGTTTAACCATGCACCTTCTTCATTGAGGATTCCTTCTTCTACTTCGATACCGGCATCGCGCAGCAGTTGCAGACCACGACCGCTCACCTTCGGGTTCGGGTCACGGTTGCTGATTACGACACGGGCAATTTTTTCGGCCACAATTCGCTGGGCACAGGGCGGTGTTTTTTTATTGAGATGACAACAGGGTTCAAGGTTGACGTAAAGCGTCGCTCCTTCCACCGGTTCAATGGCTGCTTCGATGGCATTTACTTCGGCATGGGGTCCACCGAAGCGCTGGTGGTACCCTTCGCCAATAATCCGACAGTCTTTGACCAGTACAGCGCCTACAAGCGGATTGGGGCTTACAAAACCCCTGCCTTTTTTGGCCAGATAAAAACAGCGGCTGATATAATTTTTATGTATTCTTGTAGTTTTCATTTTGATGGTACCATCATAAGAAGCAAAAAAGGTAAAGCAAACAAAAAATATGAAATGTCGAATACGCTGTCTCGAATGGCCTGCGTCAAGCCAACCTGAAAGATTGTTTTCGTTATAGATAAAAAAACTATAACAAACAATGCCGGTCCTGATAGCTTTATCAAATGGGTTATTGAACTGATCCATTTTCCACTTAATGCGGTTATAAAAAAAATCAGGACCAAAATCCATAACGGAAGAAAGCCGGCCTGCAGAGTAACCGGATTATATTTAAAAAACAGACCCGCATCCCAGATCATAAATGGAATAAGAGTCGATACAAATCCCATGCCCATGATCAATGTAAACGCCAACCAATGTGTAAATTTGTCTCTATTATAAAACATATATGATAATACCGAGATCATGATCACCCCGACTATTCCACGCGTAGAAACCAGCAATCCGCCAATAAATGCAATATGAAGTATTGATTCCGATTTACGGTTAAAATTTCCTTTTAACCAGAGCAACCAGGCGATGACCATTACCATATTTATAAGTATCGTACTGCGTACGGCCAGTTCCCACCACCAGGCCGGAGAGAGAAATAATAACAAAAGTGGGAGGGATGATCCGGCGATTTCTTGAGAATAATATCGGACAATCAGATAGAAGCCTATGAAACCCATAACGGTAAAATATCCAATCTCTCCTATCAGATAAAATGGAAATGCAAGCACATAATGAAACGGAAATGGACCGGGTGGATTATTTAAATGTGAAGTGGCTTCGTATGGAAACTCTCCGGCTAATAAATTATCAAGAAATGAAGATATTACACTCCAACGGTCTACCCGTAATTGGTCTACCGGCAAATTCTGCCAAATAATCACCCCTGCTATTACCGTAATGAAGATTAGAATAAACTGACTTTTGTGAAAGCTTATCTTAGTATCCCAATATTCATGTTTGAAAACAATAAGTACAACTATCGCGAAATAAATAAACACCAGGATCCAGGCCAATTCTGTCAGGCGAACAGCATATTTCAGCATAAACGTGCCGTTGATGAGAAAATATAAAATCGCGGGAAGAATTAATTTTTTACGCATCCGGCATAACCATCGGGTATTTAATCAATTTTATACGGTGTAAAAAGTAGCGGAAAGATGTCCACATACAACCAACCCCGTATTTAAGACTGCGGGGAAAATTAATAGAACTTGAACTTTCTGCATATCGGGTCGGACAGGAAACCTCCCCGATATTGAAACCGTTGGCGATTACCTGCACCAGCAATTGGTTATCGAAAACAAAATCTTCGCTGTTCTTGTGGTATGGAATTTTTTCGAGAACTGTTCGTGTGTAGGCCCTGTAACCGGTATGGTACTCGGTATGTTTACGATCGACCAAAATGTTCTGGGCAAAGGTTAAAATGCGGTTGGCGACATATTTGTAGAACGGCATGCCGCCCTGCAATGCGCCTTGTCCCAGAATGCGGGAACCCAGTACCACATCATAGACACCATACGCCAGCATGGAGCACATGGCCGTGATCAGTTTCGGGGTGTACTGGTAATCGGGATGCAACAATACAACAATATCTGCCTGTTTCTCCAGAGCCAGCCGATAGCAGGTTTTCTGATTGGCGCCATAACCGCGGTTTGCTTCATGAAAATGGGTTTCAATGCCCAGCCTTTTTGCCACGGTAAGGGTTTCATCTGTCGAGGCATCGTCGACAAGCAGAATATCATCGACGATGTCTTCGGGAATATCCTTCCACGTTTCCTCCAGGGTGGCGGCGGCATTATAGGCCGGCAAAACTACACAAATTCTTTTTTGATTCAGCATATTCTCATCTGTCTAAGGTGGATCAAAAGATAATAAAAAATATTGTACCATGAAATCTCGAAACCGGAGTTCGAATTTTCACGGAAAAAATATCAATCAAGCAGGATTGGCAGTCATACGGGGTACATCAAAAGCAATATTCAAAAAATTACTCAGCAAAAATCCGGTCACTCCCCAGATGACGTTTCCGTTGTATTCGTAAAAATGAATTTTGTACCATTTACCGTTGCGTTCCCAGTCCCTGATTTCAAAACTGCTGTCATCCAGTAAATGTATCAACGGTACTTCGATGACTTTTTCAATTTCGTCGTGACTGATAACATATTCATAGGGGTAAGGGAAATGCCCGACCCACGGCGTAACCAGAAAATGCGTATTCGTAAGAAAGTTGTCCGTACGACCCAAAACAGTGATATCCTTAGGTAATATCCCCATTTCCTCATGGGTTTCCCGCAGGGCCGCCTGCAGCGAATCGGAGTCGGTATCGTCCTGCGCGCCTCCGGGGAATGACACCTGGCCCTTGTGTTTATTCACCTTTTCCGTACGCTGGGTGAAAAGCAGGTGCGCCTCACCGTTTTTAAAAAAAAGCGGAATGATAACCGCAGCCGGCCGTGCCGGCGCGTCTTCAAACTTGTAGGTTTGCGGCTTGTGTTTTCCCAACCGGTCTTTTATGTGAACATAAAGCGCATCTGCATCCGTGCACAATTGTTTCCATTTATCTTGCATATTGGTTTTTATATCATAATTGAATGAATGATTTAATCAAAATATAAAAGGTTTGAAAAAATAAAAAACACCGGTGAATCATCGACTGTTCGGCATTCCCAAATCATCTTTTATATATTTATTCAACTTTTAATCTTCAATCTCTAATCCTGAATCTTTAATATTCTCCTCCGCTCCTATCCGCCAAACTCTTCATCACGGATATCATAATCTTCAATCTTGTTATAAAGAGAACGCCGGCTGATACCCAGCAATTCCGCCGCTTTCAGCTTGTTGCCGCGCACTTTTTTCAGGGTTTTGATGATTGATTCCCGCTCGATTTCCGGCAAGGGCGTACCTGCCTGAAAGCGGATTTCCTCACCTCGCCCACCGCCTTTTACCACCATGTCCGGCAGGTTGCGTTTGTTTATCTTTTCTTTTGCCGGGATCATAGCCCGCAGAACCACATTACGCAGTTCGCGAATATTACCCGGCCATGAATAACTCTGTAAAAACTGCATGGCATCTTCGGCTATCCCTTTCACCGATTTGCCGAACTCGTTGTTAAATTTCCGGATAAAATAATCGCACAGCAGCGGAATATCTTCGGTGCGTTCCCGCAACGGCGCCAGTTCGATGGCATATACATTCAACCGGTAGTAGAGGTCCTCACGGAACCGGCCGTCGGCAATGCACTGTTCCAGGTTTTCGTTCGTGGCCGCCACAATACGCACATTTACCGGTATGGCTCTTTTACCTCCGACACGATCAATCGTATTGTTTTCCAGTACCCGCAACAGAGCGATCTGTACATGCTCGCTCATGGTGCTGATTTCATCGAGAAACAGTGTTCCGTTATTGGCTTCTTCGAATTTGCCCTTTTTCTGATCGACCGCGCCGGTGAAGGCGCCTTTTTCATGACCGAACAATTCGGACAGAATCAAATCTTTGGCGATTGCCCCGGTATTCACGGCAATGAACGCTTCCTCCCTGCGCTTGCTGGAAGAATGGATTGCCCGCGCTACCAGTTCCTTTCCGGTGCCGCTTTCGCCGAAAACCAGTACCGGCACATCTATATCGGCGATTTCATTTATTTTATTGATGGTATCCTTTACCGCCTTGCTGCGCCCGATGATCTCACCAAAGTGAATATAGCGATCCGGTAACGTTTTTGTTTCTGCGGCTGGAACTTCCTCCAGGGCGGGTATCTCCAGCGCCTGTCGGATTACCGATTTCAGTTTCTTGGGATCGACCGGTTTAGTGATGTAATCGATGGCGCCCAGATGAATAGCTTCCACCGCCTTTTCGATGGAACCGTAACCGGTCACCATGATTACCTTCAGCAACGGATTGCTGTCGTTTATTATTTTCAGCAATTCCATGCCGTCGATTTTCTGCATTTTATAATCGGTAACGACCAGATCGTAGCTGTGACGCCGGATCAGCTCCAACGCGCTTTCACCGCTGTCCGCCTGATCCACCTGATAGGATTCATCCTCCAGCATCAATACCATGCCCTCGCGATGGGCCTGGTCATCATCTATTACCAGTAGTCTCGGCTGTATCATATTAATTCCTGAAAATTCCGGTTATCGGGCAGGCACCTGACTGAGTAATCGAAAAGAATCACTCAATCTAAAACTAAAATCGGATTAATTTCCGTTTGTACTCTCAAAACCGGAGAGTATTCCCCGCCTCAAAAATATAGTAATTTTAATCGGGAATCCAAAGCAAGATATTCTTTGAAATTCAATCCGGCTGCGACATGTCCCGGATAATATATACCGACACGGTTTTGGATTCGTTAAAATATTGCGTGGTCGTATTGAATTTTTCCGCCTGCAACCGGTGAGCCGGTAATAAATCGAAGAACGGTGCGGCAATTGTACGATCCGGTTCAGCC
Organism: Calditrichota bacterium; assembly: GCA_024277055.1. GTDB lineage: Bacteria > Calditrichota > Calditrichia > JAJRVZ01 > JAJRVZ01 > JAJRVZ01. The sequence continues at coordinate 9,860 of JAJRVZ010000250.1, read as the reverse complement.
AGCAAAACGATCCCATCCGGCTTGCGCAATTCGAGAATGCAGTTCATCACCGGTTGCAGGAACCGCTTTTCATACAGCACATCGGCGGCGATCAGCACATCAAATTGCCGCTCCCGTGGCGGGCTGCGCCAGTCCAGCTGTCGGGTTCTCACCGGCGTCAGATTATTGTGTTGGGCATTGCGCTTTACGAATTCAAGCGCATCAAGGTCGTAATCGGTGAACAGTACCCTGCCGCCTGCGCGCAGGGCAGCCAGCCCGCTCAACCCCAGACCGCATCCCAGTTCGATGCAGAACCTGTTTTTTACCAGTTCCGGGCGCTGCAGAATAAACTCGGCCAGCGCCCTGGCCGAAGGCCAGATTTCCGTCCAGTAAGGCAGATGTTCGTCAAATTCAAATTCCCGGTCACCAATGGAATCGATCAACGCATCTGTATCGGTGACACATTCGATCCGAAATGTTTCTCCGGACAGCTTCAGGGTTTCCATATGTGTTTTTTTCAGCAGAGAACGGTCCATTCAAACTACTCCGGGAAAACAGCCAGTTTATTGCCCTCTCCGATCACATTCACCGTACAATCCGGGGATTCATTTATCCAGCGATTAACCAGTTGTTGCGGATGTTCACAGGGCTGCAGATGAATGGCGGATACCTGTCCGGATGTCAGCCGGCTGTAAAGGTGAATCGCTTTCATTTGATTAATCAATTGCGCGAATTTATACGTTTTGTGGGAATACATGATATATTTTTGCTGCAGGTTTTTCAGAATTTCATCAACCGGGTTTTTCAACGGTTCGTAAAAATTTTGCGGGGAATTTCCCGGGCCGATGCCGTTGGCGCAACCGGCCAGCAGTAAAATCTCGCCTCCCGGCTTTACGGCCGCTTTGCACAGTTCCAGCGCCTTTTGGGCGTGGTACAACGATTCGTCATTCGGATAGCCGCCGCAACTGACCACCAGCTTGTCCGCCGGTTTCAGTTTTACGCCGAACAGGCGGTCCACTTCGGTCATGGCCTGTGCGCTGATCTGCTGCAGTGCACCGGCTCCCGACCAGAGAAAATTTCCCTGAGCGGATACGGTAATAAAGGCAAAAACCGCTCGCTGTCCGATCGCCAGCTGAAATCCTTCCCACATGTCCTGCGCCAGCGGGTTGTCCCGCCGGGAGTTATCCTCATGCAGCGGGTGCCTGCCGAATGAAGACCGCTCGTTCAGCGCCAGCGCGTGGTTGCGCTCGATGGTATCGTAATGACATAGTCCCGGCACAATGCCTTTTACCGGATTGGAATAACCGGCGAAATAATGGAATTTCATATCCGAAAAAATAAGAAGCACATCGGCCTGAAGCAGCTTTGCGTTCACGCTGATTCGGTTGCCGATTTGCGTGCGGCCCACTTCCTCGAATTCGCTTTTCCGGCAATCGTGAATAACAACTTCTTCCAGCGGCAGACCAACCCTGCCGGCAAGTTTTCGCACCAGTTCGGCGATACTTCTGTTGCCCGACGTATGCGGATTGTGTGTGCCGGTTGCGATAAACACCGTCAGCTTCCCGACGGAATTGAGGTGCGGAAAAACCGTCGTCAGCTTCTGTTCAAACGGCACATCCCGAGTATCGTCTTCGATGATCAGTCCCATATGTTTGTCCGCCGCTGCCGAAGCGATGGATTCCAGCCGGCCGGCCAGTCCGGTATTCGTCAGCCGCTGTGTCCGGTGGACTGAGGATTCGACGATTCGCAACAGATTTTCTGCAGGAATCCGCAACGTAATTTTTGACTGATGCCAGGGTAGTTCTATAGCTTTATTCATAGTTTCTTATTTACGAAAGATATGATCTCGCCCGCCGCTTTCTGTGACGCCCCGGTTCCTCCCAGTTTTTCAGCGACGACGGCCAGTTCCTTTCTGCGCTTCCGATTGTTTTCTGCCTGTAATAACGGCGTTAGAGCATCCGCCGCCGTCTCGGGGGTAAATTCCGATTGCAGCAGCTCTTCGGCAATTTTATGCCCGGCGACGATATTGGCTAATCCGATATTGTCCAATTTGACAAGCATTTTTCCAAGATACCAGGTAAGATAACTGACCCGGTACACAATAACGAAAGGCACCCTGAAAAACGCGGTTTCCAGGGTGGAGGTGCCGGATTTCACCAGCGCCGCATCCAGTTGATTATAAAAAGAAGCGCTGTCGCCGAAATGCACCCGTACAAAACCCCGTGTACCTATGTAGCGCTGATAAACTTCCAGCGGCAGATTATCCACCCGCGCCACGAGTACTGTTGCGACTCGCCCCTGGTCATGCAAAAGGTCGGCCGCCGCCAGCATATCCGGCAGTAAACTATCCAGTTCATGCCGCCTGCTGCCGGGCATCAGCCCCAGAATTCTTTTCCCGTTTTCATTTGCTTTCGGCGATACATGTCCTTCGAGACTGTCCACAATGGGATGACCGACATACGTAGCTTCGATACCGTGCCGCCGGTAAAAATCAACTTCGAAGGGAAAAATTACCAGCATTTTATCCACACAATCACGAATAATTTTCACGCGGCGCTTACCCCAGGCCCACAGCTGCGGACTGATATAATAAATGACCGGCACCCCCATTCGTTTCAGTTTTTTCGCCAGCCGAAGATTGAAGCCGGGATAATCAATTAATATTACCGCATCCGGTTTCTCCCTGCCAATATGCTCAAGCAGGGTATGAAATACACGACGGATAAAAGGCAGGTGGCGTACGATTTCACCGATCCCCAGAAAAGCCATCTGCCGCGCGTGGTATAATTGCCGTTGTCCCTCCGCCAGCAGCAGATCACCGCCGATGCCGCTCAACTGTAAATCACTCACCTGTTCCTTCAATGCCTTAACCAGGTTAGCGCCGTGCATGTCGCCGGAAACTTCTCCGGCAATAATTGTAAGTTTCATTTTGCCTTTATAATTGATTCGGGCGAATTTAAACACAATCGGATTTAATTACCAGAAAGTGCCCTTGTATTTCAATCCTGTAATAATTGAATCGATAATTTGCTTGTTTCATATTCGATAAATATAATTAGCATCATGTACCTGGAAAATCCAAATGCAAAGGACCTGCTTTTTCAGCTTGCCGGCCGCAGCCCCTGGGCCAGGCATTGTCTGGCGGTTGCTCAAATTGCACGTGAATTGGCCGTGCAGATTTCCTGGCAAACAAGCGTGGACGTTAATTTTGTAAACCGGGCTGCGCTGCTGCATGATATCGGCCGCTGCAAAACACACGACCCGATCCTTCACGGCGTGGAAGGATACCTCCTGCTGAGGCGGTACAAACTGGAGGCCGAGGCGTTTGTCTGTGCATCCCATGTGCTGTTCGGACTCGAGGTTGAAACCGCTGCCCGATTCGGTCTGCCCGCACGAAATTTCATCCCGAAAACCCTGGAGCAAAAACTGGTGCCGCTGGCCGATTTCCTGGTGCAGCACGATCGCGCCACGTCTTTTAAGGCTCGTTTTGCAGCACTGCGTAAAAAAAACCGGGCCAACACATTTTTCCTGGAACGGCTTACCCGGGCCGAACTGAAAACAAAGACCTTTGCAACCGATATTTTTCAACGGTACGGAATTGATGTTGAACAGACCGCACTGAAAATTTTGCCACCTTCTGATTAATTTGCTAACCTTTCAACTTATCCCCTGTCTAATTGAAAAAAATAAGGATTAGTGGGTGCAAAGCGACCGGGAATTGATTACACAGATACGCAATGGTTCAACGAAGGCATTTGATATCCTGATGTCACGGTATCAGAACACGGTTTTCAGGATTGCTTTGAGTTATGGTAAAACCCGTGAGAATGCACTGGATATTTCTCAAAATGTTTTTTTACGGGTTTATCAGCGGCTGGATTCTTTCAAAGGCAACAGCCTGTTCCACACCTGGCTGATACGTGTTGCCTGCAATGAAAGTATCAATTGGGCAAAAAAGCATAAGCGGCACCTGAACAATGAACTATTTGACGAGAGCAACGGTTTGTCTTTTTCCGGAAAAAATCAGGAGCAGGAAATGATGAACAAAGAACAGCGCATTCATTTGCTGCGCAGCATGCAGGAGTTAAACACGCGGTACAGGCTGGCGGTCGTTTTACGGTATTTTGAGAATATGCCGGTAAAACAAATCGCAGAAACCATGGAATGCAGTGAAGGCATGGTAAAAAACATGCTGTTTCGCAGCCTGCGGAAAATGCGTAAACACATATCAACGGTTGGATGAGGAATCATCATGGCACACAGTAAAAAATTCGACGATTTTATAACCAAATTTCTGGCCGGCGAACTGGATGCCGATCAGACGGTACAACTGCGGCAACACGCGGCCGAATGCAGTGATTGTGCGGAAATGATCGCTACCCATCATTTGCTGTTGCAAAGTGGCGCCTCCCTCGAAACCGCCCCGGAGAAAGAATTCAGTCAAATGCGGCGGGATGTTTTGAGCAAACTGGACCGTCCAAAAAAGATAAAGGTGCAACAAAGCGTAAGCTGGATTCCGGAATGGTTCCGGCGTCCGTCCGTGGCGTATGCCCTGAGTATTCTGCTATTAATCGGCGGTTGGACAGCCGGTCGGCTGGTTGACTCGGACGGCAGAAAGAATTTTATCGGTGAAATACGCAAGGTTGCAGCCGGTAACACGGACCTGAGGGATGTTCAGAATTCTCCCTACATATACAGTAATATTTCTTTTAAAAAAATCGATGAGCAGCAGGTTGCCCTTTCATTTGATGTCACCACTCATCTCGATATTGTCCGCGATCCCGATGATCCGCTGGTGAAAGACGTGCTGGCCCAGTCGCTGTTGAATGAGGAATCGGTGGGTTCACGACTGAAAGCCATTGCCTGGGCGGACGAGGTCATTGACCCGCGCATCAAAGAAGCGCTGATTTATGCCATGAAAAACGATAACAATGCGGCCGTTCGTATGAAAGCCATACATTCGTTGATGCGGTATCCGGACGACAGTGAAATTCAGAATGCATTCATTGAATTGCTTAAATCCGATACGCAGGTCACTGTACGATTGGCAGCCATCGATTACCTGGCCAATAAAAAGTTTTCACCGGAATTGCTGCGGCAAATTCAGCAGCAGCCTAACCGGGCGGTTGAGTTCAAAGTAAAAAAAGTATTAAATAATTGAAATTATCCGAGGAGAAACACATGAAATTGAAACACGTGTTATTAGCCATACTGCTGATCACCGGCGTCGCTTTTGCACAAAACGAATTCAAAAAAGAAATCGACGTCCGGCCCGGGCAAAAACTGCGTGTTGACATTAACAGCGGCGGTTCCATCGATGTGCTGGGTTGGGACGATTCCAGGATTGAGGTTCGTGCAGATATTCGCCGCTACGACCCGGAAAAGTACCATATTGAAATCGACCGTCATGATGACGGCGTGGACATCGAAGCCTTTGACGCCTTCGGAAACAACCGGAATATTCATTTCAAAATCCGCGTCCCGTACGAATTCGATCTGAACCTGGAAACCATGGGCGGCGACATTCGCATTGAAAATGTGCAGGGTGTGATTGACGGTCAAACCCTGGGGGGAAATCTCGATTTCATTAAACTGAACGGTGAAATTCACATGACCACCATGGGCGGAGATATCGATATGCGCGATTCACAATTGGCGGGCGATATAAAAACCATGGGCGGCGACATTAATTTTTACAATGTTTCCGGTGATATGAAAGGTACGACCATGGGGGGAGACATAACCCTGCGTAGCAGTATAAGTTTTTCCGCGCAGGATAAAAAAAGTAAAGTAAATATAAACACCATGGGGGGTGACATCTATGTTGAATCGGCGCCAAAAGGCGCTGAAGTATCCACCATGGGCGGAGATATCGATATCCGCAGTGCGGGGATTTTTGTAAAGGCCAAGACCATGGGCGGGGATATCGAAGTGCAGAAGGTGAATGGCGAGATCCGCGCATCAACCATGGGAGGTGATGTGGTTGTGAATGTAACCGGCGTTTCCGATGATATTCACCGTGATGTGGACCTGTCCTCAATGGGGGGGGAAATCAAACTTTCGCTCCCGGAAAGATTCTCAGCGGACTTTCGTGTCAAACTGACCTACACCCGTAACAGCAGCCAGGATTTTAAAATTGAATCCGATTTTCCTTTGAATATCGAGGAGTCGGATGAATGGAATTACGATCATGGCACTCCGCGGAAATATATTTTCGGCACGGGCAAAATCAACGACGGCAAATTTGACGTGCAGCTGGAAACGATCAACGGAAACATAATTATTCGGAAAGGCCGGTAAGATTCAGTATATGACCGTTAGCCGGAATGGCCGCAAAACCGTTTATTAATTTGTAAAAGCGATATTACAAAACCCACGGTAAATTCGGGTTCAGGGAATGGAATGTATGCTCCCCTACCGTTGTTTTTTGAATGTGATTATAGATTTGTCAGAAAGCAGTAATCACCGGAAACTTAATGACAAAGAAAAACGGAATCCTGAGAACCTATTTACTTACACTTCTTGCCCTGAGCGCTTTCGCTTCCAATTCAATTCTGTGCCGGCTGGCCCCTGGCGATCAGACCATCGATGCGGCCGGTTTTACATCGGTACGGCTGTTTTCCGGCGCGCTGGTTCTGTACCTGCTGCTGGTACTGCGAAATAACGGCAAATCAAAAACTTCGCGCGGCAACTGGTTTTCCGGCCTGATACTCTTTTCCTACGCCGCGGCCTTCTCTTTCGCCTATATTTCCCTGAGCACGGGCACCGGCGCCCTGATCCTTTTCGGTGCCGTGCAACTGGTTATGATACTTTCCGCCTTACGCGACACCTATCGTTTGTCTTTAAGCGAATGGTCGGGAGCTGCGCTGGCTTTCGGCGGTTTGTTGTACCTGGTTTTCCCGGGTCTGGAAGCTCCGTCGCTCAGTGGTTCGCTGTTGATGACAATCGCCGGAATTTCGTGGGGAATCTATTCTCTGCGCGGAAAAGGAATAGGCGATCCTCTTTCCGATAGCGCTTTCAATTTTATGCGTACCCTGCCGCTGGTCATCCTGCTGTCGGTGCTGTTCTTTGCCGACAACCGCTTGTCTGCCCGCGGTATTCTGCTGGCGGCGCCGTCGGGAACGCCGGCTTCGGGTGTGGGCTAGGCCGTCTGGTACGCCGCCATGAAAAGTCTGGGTAAAACACAGGCAGCCGTGGTACAATTGCTGGTTCCGGTTCTGGCTGCCCTGGGGGGCATGGTATTTATGAATGAATCCATTTCATTTCGATTTGTAATCGCCACCTTGCTGATATTCAGCGGGGTCGGCATGGCGCTTTTTGCCAATTCCAGGGTTATCAGTTCGCAACCCACAGCATGAGCGCTGAGATTCATTTTCCGTCACTGCTCAACACCTATACTCATCATATAACAACGGCGAATAAATAAACTTAAAGCCACAGGTTGTCTGTAAACGTCGTTTTCTGTTGTTTCACATCCGACTGAAGAGATAGAATAAACGTTTCAATTTATGTTTTTTTCATTTCGATAATCTGCGCGTAGGGCACTTCCAGTCCTTCGGTGCAATTACGGCACATTTCGATGGCTTTGCGTTCAGACATGATCTGCCGGCGGAAAGAATTGTAGCGACTGTTTTTCCAGACCTGGGTGAAACTCGTTCCGTTTTCAAAAATATTGTCGAAAGCATGCTCGGCATCCTTATCAAAGCAACAGGGAGAAACCGAGCCGTCCCAGTTGACTGTGGAATTGAGCCACAATCTTTTACACCAGTTGGGCACCTGCCCTTTCATTTCAATATGCTCGCCATCAAAGGAATAACGCCGGGCTTCCTCTTCCTCCGGCAAAAATTCTTCCGCCTGTTCCGCCGTATACACCTGTGCCGTTTTCAGCGACAGACGATCGACCTTGTATTTTTTGCCGATGGCTTTTACTTCGTCGATTTCCTGCCGGTTGTGTTTGAACAGTAAAAACTGCAATTCAATGATTGGCGTTTTACTGTTCAATTCCGTTTTCGCTTCACTGATCAGTCGTAATGCCTGCATGACAATCCCGAACTTTCCGCCGACACGATATTTTTCATAGGTTTCCTGATTGGTGCCGTCCAGTGAAAAAATCAGGATATCCAGCCCGGAACGCACCAGCGCTTCGGCGTCTTCAGCGGTACGGATGTAATGCCCGTTGGTCGAGGTCTGCGTCATCACTCCCATCCTGCGTGCACAGGCGACGAAATCGAGAAAATTTTTATTAATGAACGGTTCGCCCTGGTTCCATAACTGGACCTGCATGATGTACGGTCCCACTTCATCCATCAGCTTACGGAACTGTTCCAAATCGAGTTTACCGAGGGGGCGTTTCATATCGCCGTTGCCGCTGGGACACATCGGGCATTTCAGGTTGCAGATATTGGTCGGCTCAACCATCAGCATCAGCGGGTAACCCCGTACTACCGGCTTGCCTGAAATCCGGGAAAGATACATGGAACCGTACAGTTGGACGGCATTCCAGATGCGGCGCGGGGTTAGCCGGAAATTTATTTTGAAGAACGAACGGATCATTGACCGAAGCGGAACAACCATGAAGCAATCCAATCTATAGAAATCACACCGGTTTACCGCCGGTGATCGTTAAATTAAAAATAAAGAAACCCGATTCAGGCCTGATTCATTTCAGTCTTTTCGCTTTTATTCCGGGCGTCATTTCCGTTGCGAATGGTCTGCCATATCCGGCCTGAAGACTTCAGCGTTTCTTTTATGTCTTTCAAATACTCCCGTTTTCGATAAATAATGACGGCGCCGATCGTGGCCGGAAGTACGGCATTCAATGTAAACAGGAAAAGCGAGGTTGCTACGGCATAGGCTGGTGGAAAATTGTACATGTGCAGAAAGTAAACGGCTAACCCCTCGCGCACGCCCAGCCCGGATATGCTGACCGGCACCAGTCCGGCGCCCCACATGAACACCACGGTCTGCAGTGTTTGCATCAGGTCGATTTTGTGCACCTGGTTCAGCAGAATAAAATACTGGAATGCCATAACCAGGAATACGGTCACTGAAAACAGCAGCGTTTTAAAAAACACGGCATGATTATTTACTTCCTTTTCCTGAAAATATTTCAACCACGGAATTTTGGGTAGCAGGAAATAGGCAATGACAAGAACCGTCAGCAGCGTCGCACACCAGAAACCGTATTCGGGGAAGGTAAGCGGAACGGCTGCGGTAATCAGCAGAACTTTTATATAAGTCTGAAAAAACTTTTCCATACCGAATGCCACCGCTTTGCCGCGTTTGCGCCCCGGCAGCAGAAAAATTTTGCTTACCTCGGCATGACCACCGGGAATCATCAGGCGGAAGGCGAAGCCGGCAAAAAAAGACGGCAGCAGATCGCGGGTTTCAAAATGCGCAGAGTTGCTTTCCACCAGGAAGCGCCAGCGGCGGAACTGGACGTACAGACCGCACACACTCAGCAGAATTACAACGGCCAGCGGCCAGAAATTCAGTTGCAGAAAATATTCGAGCAACCGGCTGCTGTCCACCCGCGACAATATCCACCCGACCAGTATAAGACCGATACTCAGTTTGGCCAGATATATTATTTTTTCCCTGAAAAAACGGCGCATTATTTTTTCCACTGATACAGTTGCAACGCGCCTAATATACTGAAAAAAATGATGTAGGCGGGATAAATAATCTGCATCAGCGGGATGTACGGAATTATCGATTGCTGCCTGAAAATCTTCGCGGCTTTACGCAGCGGAATATATTCGAGAATAAATTTTGCGGCGAGCAGCAGCAGCCAGGTCGCCGTCCACTGCGGCCAGAGCAACGGGAAAAAAATCAACAATATATAATAAGCGAACAGGATGATAGAAAAGGCAATGCTCGAT
>JAJRVZ010000249.1 GCA_024277055.1 Calditrichota bacterium | reverse complement strand
CACCTGCCCAATGGAATACTTTACCTTTTCAAATTGATTCGGATTCATATTCCCTCAAAATTTAATGCGAATATTTACATTATCTAATGTTTAAATGCAAATAATTTTACTGGATACATTAGATATTTACGGGTGGTTTGTTTCTTTTTAAAAGTATCTGTCCGGCAATACTTAGTAATGCCCCGCTCTGGATAATTCGTTCTTTTGTCGAAGGAATATTTCTGTTTAATTTATTTTGAAAACTGTAGTTGTCATCGGTGGAATATATACTTCGACGACACAAACATAAATTTGTATTTCCGCGCGAAAGCTTTTTGGCTCCGATCCCGAATTGGTAACCTGCCGCTTTGCTGGCGCTCAAAACCTTTTTGTTATATCTGCCAAAGGGATAGCAAATGCTTATCACTTCCCTGTTCAGTAATAATTCCAGATTTTGCTTTGAAGTTATTAATTCCATCTCCAATTCCACGGAATTCAAAAGGGGAAGATAGCGATGCGATATGGTATGGGATCCGATTTCGTGACCTCTTTCCGCAATAGTTTTGATTTCATCCAACGATAAATGATAACTGTTATGCTGGCCGGGAAACGGTTCCCAGGTATTCTTTTTTCCGATGTAGCCGGTAATCAGAAAAACAACGGATTTGAAATTATATTCGCTTAACACAGGCAGGGCATTCTCATAGAAGCAACTATATCCGTCGTCAAAAGTAATTATGATCGGTTTCGGCGGGATTTTATTTCGTGCTACATCCCAAAAGGTAATCGGTTGAAAGCCCGAATCGGCAATCGTTTCGATCTGCTTTCGGAAAATCGCAGGAGACAGTACATTCAGTCCGAATTCTTTCCGGTCTGATATTTTATGATAAGCGATTATAGGGATTTGATTGATCATCAAAGATTAAGTTCGAGCAATTCCAGAATATCGTAGTATTCGTGTCCGTGAGTTTCAGCCAGCGCCTTATTCACGACTTTACCGCGATAGATATTCAGACCGCTGCGCAGCCCCTGAAAAGTTGCTATTGCTTCAGTAAAATCCACCTTGCTCATTTGCAGAATAAAAGGAATTACACTGTGCGATAATGCGGTGCTTGAAGTATGCGGTACCGCAGCCGGAATATTCGAAACACAATAATGAATGATTCCGTGATGAATGAAAACAGGGTCTTCCTGTGTCGTTGGACGGGAAGTTTCCACACTTCCCCCCTGGTCGATGGCAAGGTCTATGATGACACTTCCGGTTTCCATTGCTTTTACCTGTTTTTCTGTCACAAGCAACGGTGCTTTGTAGCCAGGAATAGCAGCGGCGGATATTAGCACATCCGTTTCGGGCAGAAGTTTATCCATTATTTCAGCAGTAAAGCGATACAGTTTCAGCGAACCGTTAATGGAATTGGATTCCTTGAAACGAATCATTTTATCCATATCTTCATCAACGAGGTTTACTCTTGCACCGCATTTTACAGCATGTTGTGCCGCGGTACTTCCGGCAGCTCCCGCACCGATAATTGTAATGGTGGCCGCATCATTTCCGTTGGTTCCGCTGAGCAGTATTCCTTTCCTCCGGAACCGGCTTCGAGATATTTCGCAGCTTCCGTTACCGCTATTTTTCCTGCAATGTGACTCATGGCCGTTAAAACCGGTCTTTCGCCATCGCTGTTGCTGAACATTTCCATGGCGAAAAAAGTAGCCTCACATTCCAGTAAGGCGGACATACGTTCGGCATGATTGGGTAATAAGAGAAACGAAACGCTGAGGTGGTGTTTCCGTATCAATTCATATTCGATGGGAAGCGGCGGTTGAACTTTCAGCAACAATTCGGAATGATCGAAAACCTTTTCGGAAGTTGGAAGAATCGTAGCCCCTTTTTGTTCATAATCTTCATCAAGGTATCGGCTGAGCTTACCCGCACTGCTTTCAACAAAAACCTCATGTCCGGCAGTTACCAGCTGTCCCACGTGTTCAGGAATCAGTAAAACCCGTTTTTCCCAGGTTTTAAGTTCTTTTAACAGACCTATTTTCATTCTAATTCTTGTTTTGTAGTATCACGGTAGTGAAATCGGACGGAACTATGATTTTTTGAGCAATACGCTGCATATCTTCGGAAGTAACCGCATCAATTCTCTGAAGCAGCGTATCTACGGGTATGTAATCATTAAAATAGATTTCATTTTTTGCCAGGCGGGACATCTGCCGGGAGGAACTTTCCAGGCCGAGAACCAGGTTCCCCTTAAGCTGATTCTTTATTTTGTTCAGGGTGCCTTTTCCGATCGGTTTTTCTCTGAGCCTTTTGAATTCTTTGTTCATTAATTCGATGGAACGCCCGGTGTTTTTGGGGTCCGTACCGATGTAAACACCGAACATTCCAACATCGGAATAAAAATCGGCAAAGGAATAAACGCTGTAAGCCAGACCGTGTTTTTCCCGCAATTGCTGAAATAAACGGGAGCTCATTCCCCCGCCGAGATAGGTATTCAGTACAAGCAATGCGAAGCGGTCATCCGAAGAATAGGGTACTCCGAAGCCACCTGTGCATATATGTGCCTGATTAATCGGCTGATTCAGAAAGTGCACCTCCGGCTCCGGTTTACCCGGCGGATCACTTTGGATGCGAACCGCCTGCGCTTTAAGGTTGAAATACTTTAGGACCAATTCAACAAACCGGTCATGTTCCAGATTGCCTGCGCCCGCAACCACAATATTGTGTTCCGCATAGTACGTATTCCAGAAATTCACAACATCGCTTCGGGAAAATTCGTTTACACTTTGCTCGGTTCCCAGAATTGGACGGCCGAGGGAATGGCCGGGGAAAAGTTTTTCGGTAAATACGTCAAAAATAAGCTCTTCAGGCGTGTCTTTGATCGAATTGATTTCTTCCAGCACCACCTGGCGCTCTTTGCCGATTTCCTTTTCCGGAAAGGTCGAATTGCAGGTAATATCCGCAAGCACTTCCACTGTTTTTCCCAGATGGGCATCCAGCGCGGAAGCAAAATAACAGGTTACTTCCTTACCGGTAAATGCATTCATACTGCCGCCGAGGGATTCGATGCTCTGGGCTATTGTAAGAGGGCTTCTTTTTGGTGTTCCCTTGAACATCATGTGTTCCAGAAAATGAGCGATTCCGTTCTTTGAAGCGGCTTCGTAGCGGCTGCCCGTTTTCACCCAGACGCCAACAGCTACAGACCGTACTGAATGCATTTTCTCACTCAGCACGGTTATGCCGTTTTCAAGAATTGTCTTTTTGTAAGTTTCCGGCATTATTCTCGTGTCGATTGTTCATCTCTTTTCTGATTTTTGATCAGGTAATCCTTGCGGCTTAATCCGATTTTACCGTCACGGTCTACTTTTTTAATCAACACATCGACCTGGTCGCCTACATTCACGATATCGGTGATCTGGTTCGTGCGTTTGGTATCCATTTCAGAAATGTGAATCATGCCTTCAACACCGGGAGCGATTTCCACAAAGGCGCCGAAATTGGTAATCCGTTTTACTTTGCCCCGATAATATTCACCAATTTTAGGCTCAACCGTCATCAATTCAATCAACCTGATTGCTTCTTTCGCGGCTGCAACATTCGGAGAAGCCACTAACGTCGTGCCATCATCATCGATATCGATACTGGCGCCTGTTTTATCGATTATGCTGCGGATATTCTTACCGCTCGGTCCAATAACCGCACCGATCTTATCGACCGGTATTTTTATCTTCATAATTCGCGGTGCATATTCCGAAATCTCTTCACGCGGTTTATCGATGGTTTTATCCATGATATCCAGAATATGCATGCGACCTTCCTTTGCACGCTGCAGGGCCTCTTCCATAATCTCGAACGATATTCCCTTTATCTTGATATCCATCTGAATGGCGGTGATCCCTTCTCGGGTTCCGGCCACTTTGAAATCCATATCGCCAAGATGGTCTTCATCGCCGAGAATATCGGAAAGAATCATAACCTGATCACCTTCCTTGATCAGCCCCATTGCGATTCCGGCAACATTGGATTTTACCGGTACGCCCGCATCCATCAACGACAGTGAACCGGAGCATACCGTCGCCATTGATGACGATCCGTTCGATTCAAGTATATCAGAAACGATACGAATGGTGTACGGAAATTCACCGTTATTCGGCAGCACCGGCTTCAATGCTCTTTCCGCCAGGTTTCCATGCCCGATTTCCCTGCGGCTTGTTCCTCGGATCGGCTTGGCCTCTCCGGTGCAGAACGGCGGAAAATTATAATGCAGCATGTATGATTTATAGCTTTCCCCTTCCAGGGCGTCAATTAATTGCTCATCCAGCTTTGTGCCCAGCGTAGTTACTCCCAGCGATTGGGTCTGGCCGCGGGTAAACAGGGATGAGCCATGGGCCCTCGGCAGGAAAGAAACTTCACACGTGATTTCCCGAATTTCTTCAGCTTTACGACCATCCAGTCGGACACCTTCGGCAAGCATCATCTTTCGGGTTTCTTCCTTTTCAATTTCATGCAGTATTTCAGAAATGAAACTCTCGCAATCGGGAAATTCTTCCGCCAGACTCTCTTTTATATCGGCCACAATTTCTTTATAATTTTTGCGGCGTTGTTTTTTTTCGCGTTCCCTGATCGCTTCCCGGATGCGTTCCCGGCCGGCACTATCAACCTTTTGCTGCAGGCCTTCAGGCATTTCTACAGGCGGAACTTCACGTTTAACCGGTGCGATTTCGGCTATAAGTTCTTTCTGCACGGCGATAAGTTTTTTAATCGCCTCGTGTGCTTCCTTAATTCCTTCCAGCATCAGCGCTTCGGATATTTCCCTGGCCTCGCCTTCAACCATCACGATCGATTCTTCCGAACCGGCAACGGTAAACTCCAATTCCGCCTTTTCAACCTGTTCGAAAGTAGGATTGATAATGAAATTACCGTCTATCCTGCAAACGCGAACGGTAGCGATCGGTCCTTCAAAGGGTATGTCGGAAATACTCAAAGCGGCAGATGCGCCGACTCCCGCCAGCACATCGGCGTCGTTCTCATTGTCCTGCGAGATTATGGTAGCGATAATTTGTGTTTCATTTTTAAAATTATCGGGAAAAAGGGGACGTATGGGTCTGTCTATAAGACGCGCACTGAGAATTTCTTTTTCAGCCGGACGTCCTTCGCGCTTGAAAAAACCACCCGGTATTTTACCGGCGGCATAGGTTTTTTCCCGATATTCTACACTCAACGGGAAAAAATCTATATCATCCCTTCCTTCATCAGAGGCAACGGCCGTAACGAGCACCATGGTTTCCCCATAGCGAACGGTAACCGCACCATCTGCCTGTCGGGCTACATGCCCGGTTTCAATAGTAAGCTGCTTTCCGCCTACTTCCGTACTTTTACTTATTAACATTTTTCCTCCGTACTATCGTCTTATTCCCAGTTCTTTTATCAGGGAACGATAGCGCTCTACATCCTTCTTTGATAAATAGTTTAACAGACGGCGTCGCTGTCCAACCAGCTTCAGCAACCCGCGTCGGGAATGATGATCTTTTTTGTGTGTTTTGAAATGTTCTGTCAGATATTTGATGCGCTCCGTCAGCAAGGCAACCTGAACCTCGGTTTTACCGGTATCGGTTGCGCTTTCGCCAAATTTACCTACCAAATCGGTTTTTTGCTCCTTTGTCAAAGGCATTTCGTCCTCCAAAATTAAATCTTATATGTTGCAATTTTATCTTTTTTTAACTGTTCAATCAAATCGAGTTTTGATTCAAATTTCTTCTCATCCCGCAGTCGCTTGAGAAACGACAGTTCGATTTTTTCTCCGTAAATGTCCCGGTCGAAATCGAGAATATGTACCTCAACGTTCTTCGTAATACCATTGAACGTCGGGTTGTAACCGATATTGGTCATACCGCGAAATATTTCCGATTTAATGCTGCAATCTACGGCATAAACTCCTGTTTTGGGTAATAATTTATTATGATTATTTACCTGCAGATTGGCGGTCGGAAAAGTAAGTTTTTTTCCCCTGCCGTCTCCTTTTACCACGATTCCCTGCAATGAATAATTTCTTCCCAGCAACCTCGCGGCATGGTCAACTTCGCCCTCTTCCAGCAATTGCCGGATGCGCGTGCTGTTCACTCGTTCCCCATCTTTATCGAACGCCGGAATCCTTTCAACTTCAAACCCAAGTTCAGCGCTCATTGCCGAAACGGAATCAAAATTGCCTCTGCGGTCCCTTCCGAAAGCATGATCATATCCGATTACAAAATATTGCATCTTCAATTTATCAATCAATATACTGCCGACGAATTCACGATAACCGATTTCAGAGAATTCCCGCGTGAAACGGATTACGAGAACCCGGTCAAACCCGATTTCCTCAAGCAGTTCCAGTTTTTCTTCCAGTGTCGTCAGAACCTGCACCCTGCGCGTGGTTGAGGCCAGAACAACCGACTTGGGGTGCGGTTCGAATGTCACCAGAACCGACTCCAGTCTACGCTCGCGGGCTACTTCCAGAACCCGTTTGAAAATTTCACGGTGACCGTAATGGACGCCGTCGTAGGTCCCGACTGTCACGACGGCAGGCCCGGTGATTTTTAAGTTTTCAAGACCCAGTACGATTTCCATAAATACTCAATTCAAAGCTTTCCAGTAGGATTCGAACTCCTGGATATTCAGAGCATGTTCCAGCAGGAAATCATTAATCGCCACCCTGCGTAACTCTTTAAGATAAGCCAGGTAACCGGTTGCATTTCCAATATCATTTGCCAAAGAACGAATATAGGTTCCTTTTGAACATTTTACATACAGATCGATTTCAATATCTCGTATTTCCAGAATCTTCAACTCAAAAATCGTTACGGGAACCGCTTCCCGTTCGATCTCGGTTCCTTTCCGCGCCAGTTTATACAACCGTGTCCCGTTTTTTTTCTTCGCCGAAAACATCGGCGGTACCTGCATAACGGTCCCTTTAAACGAATCAATGACCGGAGCAATGGATTCTATGTCGATCTTCACGGGGCCTGACACGGAAGCGGTGATTTCACCCGTACCGTCGTAGGTATCGGTTGAACGTCCGAACCGAACGGTGGCAATATACGTTTTATGATCACCGGAAATCTGTTGCAGTGTTTTCGTTTCTTTTCCGGTCCCGAGCACAAGCAATCCCGTCGCAAAA
Source organism: Calditrichota bacterium (assembly GCA_024277055.1). Lineage (GTDB taxonomy): Bacteria > Calditrichota > Calditrichia > JAJRVZ01 > JAJRVZ01 > JAJRVZ01. The sequence goes on along the minus strand of JAJRVZ010000249.1, from coordinate 6,850 downwards.
GGATCGAGTGTGCCGGCGTGACCGACTTTTTTGAACTTTCCGATATTCTTTACCTTTTTGACAACGTCAAAGGAGGTCCAACCGGCGGGTTTATCAATCAGAATAAGGTTATCCGAGGATCGTTCCCGGTTCGTCTGCAATGTATTTTTGCTAATGATTCTCTTCGTCATGTATTCTTTGCAGAAGCTCCGATATTCTGTTCGCATAATCCATCGTGTCATCAAAATAAAAACGCAATTCCGGAACGAAACGCGTTTTTAATCTTCCGGCGAGTTCCCGCCGCAGGAATGAAACTGAACGTTTTAAAGCAGCCAGAGTTTTTTCCTTTTCCATTTCGTTTCCAAGATTGGAAATCTGAATACTTGCCAGCCTGAGATCCGGCGACATTCTGACACGGGTAATGGTAACAAACCCGACTTCCGGGTCCTTTATCTTTCTGCTTACCAGATCACTCACTTCTATTTTTATCTGATCCGCCAACCGACGGGCTCTTCTTCCCTGTTCCTGCATTAAACATACTCAAATTCGTATTTAATAATTTCGAAATCAGAGCTGTTATCCAGGGCACTGAAGACTTTTCTCAGGGATTTTTCCACAAATCCATATTCATTGCCGAGTGTAACAATTCCGATCCGTGAGCGCTGCCACTTGTCAAGATACTCTATTTCAGCGAACGCCACATTGAACTTGTTTTTTATCCTGTCGCGAATACTGTTTAAAACAAACCGCTTTTCTTTTAACGAACCGCTCGCCGGAATTATTATTTCTATTGTCAAAATACCGATTATCATTAATTATTTGCCGACTCGAGCGTTCTCTTTGTTTCAACGACCTGGTAAACTTCTACAATATCCCCGACTTTTATGTCATTATAATTCTGTATCTGCAACCCGCATTCAAAACCGCTGGCCACTTCCTTAACATCTTCTTTGAAACGTTTCAGGGAAGACAATTCACCGTCATAAATTTCAACATCATCACGAATAAGCCTGATTTTTGAATTACGGGTTATTTTGCCGTCCTTCACGTAACAACCGGCAATTGTTCCCAGTCGCGAAATCTTGAAAGTTTCCCTGATTTCAACCGTGCCGATAACCTCTTCGGATTTTTCGGTTCCCAGCATGCCTTCCAGCGCCATCTTCACATCATTAATGGCATCGTAGACAACTTTATAAAGCCGGATTTCAACCTTTTCTTTTGCGGCCACTTCTTTTGCTTTAATATTGGGTCGCACATGAAAGCCGATAATAATGGCATCCGAGGCGGCCGCCAGCAGTACATCGGATTCGGAAATAGGACCGACCGCCTTGCGGATAACATTTACGGAAACTTCTTTTGATCCCAGTTTCAACAGGGCATCCGAAAGTGCTTCTGCGGAGCCGTCTACGTCTGCCTTCACCAGCACCCGCAATTCTTTAAAACCGCCATGTTTTATGCTTTCTGAAATCTGGTCGAGGGTCCGCAGGCGAACCTGGCGGAAATCCTGCTCACGTTTAATCTGCTGACGCTTCAGGCTGATCTCGCGTACGGTTCGCTCATCCGCCATTACAGCGAAACGGTCACCGGCCTGCGGGAGACCATCAAATCCCAACACCTGGATCGGGGTCGACGGACCGGCTCCCTGAACCCTTTTACCCGCACTGTCAATCAATGCCCGGACCTTTCCCGAATACTGTCCGGCTATGAACGGATCACCGATACGCAGGGTGCCGTTCTGAACAAGAACAGTCGCAATCGTACCCTTCCCTTTATCCAGACGGGACTCAATGACGGTACCCCGCGCTTTCTTTTTGGGATTTGCTTTCAGATCGAGCAATTCCGCCTCGAGCAGTACTTTTTCCAGCAAAGTATCGACGCCGACACCCGATTTCGCGGAAATCTCAACACATTGATATTCCCCGCCCCAGTCTTCTACCAGAACGTTCCGCTCAGCCAGTTGCTGCCGAATTTTTTCAGGATTGGCTCCCGGTTTATCCATCTTGTTAATAGCTATGACAATTTTTACACCGGCAGCACGCGCATGATCGAGCGCCTCGTCGGTTTGAGGCATTACCTGATCATCTGCGGCGATTATAAGAATCACAATATCGGTAACCTGCGCACCGCGGGCTCTCATAGCTGTAAATGCCTCATGACCCGGAGTATCCAGAAAGGTAATCTTTTTGCCGTTTTTTTCGACTTCGTAGGCACCGATATGCTGGGTGATCCCACCGGATTCCCCGGCAACGACGTTCGTTTCGCGAATGAAATCGAGGAGAGAAGTTTTCCCATGGTCAACGTGACCCATAATCGTTACAATCGGCGAACGCGGAGTGTCGTCTTCAAGCGCATCGTCCTCATCGGCCGTATCTTCCAGGATATCCGAAGCGAATTCTTCCTCTTTTACAACACCGTATCCCCATTCACCGGCCAGCAATTCAATAGTATCAATATCCAGGCGCTGGTTTATGGAAACCACGAGACCGAGTTCGAGGCATTTGGTTATAATTTCAGCAACCGGAACGTCCATTAAATTCGCCAGGTCGTTGGCGGAAATGAATTCACTCGCATAAATTACATTTTCTTCAACAACTTCGCCGGTCTCTTTTTTAACTTTTTTGCGTTTTTTCGGCTTGCGCAGCTTATCATCAATAGTCGCAAGCGTCTTTTTCACCGTTTGCTGAACTTCCTGCTGGTCAACTTTTTTGCGCCGCTGTTTTCTCGAACGCTTGGGACGGATAGCTTCGCCGCTGACGTCATCACCCATCAATGTCTGTTTTCTTTTCTTTTCCTCTTTCCGGATCATTTCAAAGGCCTTGCGACGCTTCGAATCCTTTTCGGCGGGAGTTTCTTCTTTTTCCCTGGCCTTTTTGCCGTGAGGTTTCGGCTTTTTAGAACGCCCCTTCTCTATCTCCGACTCAGCAGACACTGTTTTTTCAGCCTCGGCCTTCTTCGCCGGTTTTTCTTCAATATTTTCAACAGATTCGGCAGGTTTTTCCTGTTCGGTTTTCTCAGGTTCCGCAGTCGGTTTCTGCTGAATAATTTCCTTTACCTCCTCCACCACCTGCTTGGCCGCTTCCTCTTCGGTAACTTTTGGCTCTTCAACCGTTTCGGGCGGCTTGACCTCTTCAACAACTTCGGGGACTTCCTCTTCACCCTTTTCAAGTTGTGCGGCTCTTTCTTCTATGGATCGCTCTATTGCCTGCACATAGGTCGATTTCTTAACCTCATGAACGCTCTCTTCATCAACCGTGCCGGCCTCTCCCTCTCCGGTCTTCTGTTTTTTTCGCTCACTTAACTTTTCCGCACTTTCCTTTTCACGGGCAAAGCGCTCCAAAATTTCTTTATATATTTCTTCCGGAAAGGATGTATTGGGCCCCTTAACCTTAATGCCCTTTTCCTCAAGAAAAGAACCAAGCGTTTCAATACCCAGGTTAAGCTCTTTGCAAACTCTGAATAATTTGTATTTCTTTACCGCAACCGCCATGCAAGCTCCAAACTAAATATGCGACACTTAAATAGTCGCTTCCTCTTTTTCAACGTCTTCCGTTTTTTCCTGTCTTGCTTTGTACTGATTCGCAAGTTCCAGCGCCTTTTCGGCCGACTTCTGCCCGATTCCGGGTATTTCCAGTAACCCCTCCATACCCTGACGCAGTATATCATCCAGACTATTCAAGTCAGCTTCCAGCAGTTTTTTCTTGATCGATTTCGGAAGTTCACCCATATCTTCTATCGAAACATATTTTTCGCTCAACTGAGCCTCATATTCACTCTGCTTCACAGGCTCGATCTGGTAACCGGTCAATTCCGAGGCAAGCCGTAAATTCTGTCCGTTACGACCGATAGCAAGCGCCATCTGGTCATCCGGGACAATTACAACCGCCATATTCTCTTCTTCGTTCACGAGAACTTTCGTCGGCTTGGCCGGCGTCATTGCCCGTGAAATATATAAGGTCGGTTCGGATGTAAAATTTATAATATCGATTTTTTCGTTATTCAGTTCTTTCACCACCGCCTGAATACGAACGCCTTTCATGCCGACGCAGGCACCGACCGCATCAACACGGCGATCGATAGATTCAACAGCGATTTTTGAACGGTCACCCGCTTCGCGTGCAACTTTTTTAATTTCGATGATTCCATCATAAATTTCAGGCACTTCCAGTTCAAACAATCTGATCAGGAACTGCTTGTCAGCCCTCGAAACAATAATTTCGGTGCCCTTGTTCTCAGCACGCACTTCTTTTATTATAGCGCGTATCGTGTTGCCCCGGCGCAGCCTTTCGTTGTATATCTGCTCGGACCTTGGGAGAAAAACCTCGGTTTTTTCAACGTTTATGAACGCACCTTTCCGGTTGATCTGGTGTATATCGCCGATAATAATTTCGCCGATGCGGTTTTTGTATTCTTCAAGTATGTGTTCCCGCTCAAAATCCCGTATGCGTTGATTCAGGCTTTGTTTCGCCGTTACAATTAAGCGCCTGCCGAAAGCTTCCGGCTTGATCACCTCAACATAATCCTCACCCAGCTCAATATCCGGGTCGGATTGCCTGGCAGTTTCCAGATCGATTTCGGTTACCGGGTCTTCGACATTTTCCACCACGGTCATTTCCTGAAATATTTCAACATCTCCCTTGTCAATATTGACAATGATGTCGAAATTATCCGTAGTTCCGTATTTTTTCAGGATCATCTGCGAAAAAATGTTTTCGAGCATATCACGCAAATTGTCTTTTTCGATTCGCTTGTCTTTCGCGATCTGCGTGATGGCTTCAATAATCTCACTATTCATAAAAAACGCTAAACTCCAGTTAAATTACCATTTAAGCTTTACAACCGCTTTTTCAATATCTTTAAGGGCAATATGTACCGATTCTCTCCCGGCAACTAATTCAATTTCATTTTCATCATACTTTTTCAGCTCTCCGACCACTTCCTCTATCCGATCATCTTTAAAATAGGTAACTCTCAAATTCCTGCCGATATTGCGCCGGAATTCGAATGGCCTTTCAAGAGGTTTCTTCAAGCCGGGCGAACTTACTTCCAGCCGGTAATCTTTTTGCAGTAAATCTTTTCTGAAAAGCAAATCGGAAATTTGCCGGCTGATTGCCTGACATTCCTGCAGTGTAACACCCTTTTCCGTATCTACCGTCACCTTCAGATGCGGACGACGGTAACTGCCGCCTAAATGCACATCCAGTAAAAATGCATCGCTTTGTTCTACGATCGGCCTGATCAGGCTTCCCAATTCTGATTGTAAATCCATTTTTTTGCCCATAACAAAAAAGTGGGTTATATCAACCCACTTTTTGAACAGTCGGAAATTTAAGAAACTTTCATAGTATGTGCAAGCATTTCACTGATTTACTTTCGAGTTAATTATTTTTTTTTCAATAAAATAGAACAAAACCGACAGCAACAAAATTCCGATTCCCGTTAATGCTTCCGCTGCGCTTCGAAGGATTAAATTTATTGCAATGTACAGGCAAAGTATTATGTACAATGCTGCCGCAAACATGGCGCTGTAATCCATCCTTTTGGTTCTCAGTGTAATTTTTATGCTCAGAGCACCGGCCAATACGGAAAACAGAATTACCGCAAATATGACATAATTTAGCAACTGGTTAAAATTTCCACTGATCAGTAACAGGATTGTCCACGCTGCCTGAAGCATAAGTGAGACATGGGGTGTGTTATATTTTTTATGTATCCGGCCGGTTTTGCGCAGGAAATACCCTTCTCTTCCCATAACCATGGTTATTCTTGAACCCGATACAATGGAAGAGTTAATGGTGCTCAGAATTGCAACAAAGATTAAAAAAGACACCGCTTTGCTTCCGACAGGACCCCATAATTTCAACGATACCTTTTCTGCAACCTGAATTGCACCGCCGATTTCCGGGACCGGAAGGGTCATCAGGTATATCAGGTTCAGTAGCAGGTAGGCAATTATTACCGTAATTACGCCATGTATTAATATTCGCTTTATTTTTAATGATGCGTTGTCAACTTCCTCTGCCATATATACAATTGACGTCCAACCCATATACGTAAACATGACCGGTACCATCCCCAGTGCAAATCCGGAAAAATTAAATTCGGGGGGTGCGGATTGCACAAGCCGCTCTGCCTGTGTCGAATCACTGATCAGGGCTGTCACGATAAATAGCAGAATAAAAACTATTATTCCAGCCGTGAGTACCGCCTGGTATCTTGCCGAAGGAATTAATCCCCTGATATTAATGGCGGTAAACACTATAACAAGAAAAACAGCGCAAAAAGTCATAATACTTATATTTATCGTGAAAAGGGATAAATTCAAAGAAACCAGACTGGAGTCAAAACCGGAAATGCCGGTCAATCCATTCAGGTACCACGCTGCGCCGATAGCCATAGCGGCAATCGAGCCGGGATAAGTGATAAAAAATATAGACCAGCCGAAAACATAACCGACCAGCGGATGAAGCTCTTTGCTGAGATACTGGAAATCCCCCCCGGAAAGCGGATAAGCGGAAGAGAGCACGCCATACACTTTTGCGCCGCTCAGCGCATAAATACCACCGGCAATCCATGCTGCCAGAATCAAGAATGGATTCTGAATGTACTCCGCCAGCGTTCCGGTTGTTGTAAAAATGCCGACACCGATCATGTTTCCAACGACGAAACTCAGGCTGGAGAAATAATTCAGTTTTGCAGTCATTTAAACTATTAAAGTTAAATAAAATTCAGCAGTTGCAGGATTTTAATCAATAGCGGTGCGATAAGTAATGCCGGCAAAAGATTGGCGATTTGTATTTTTTTTATGTCCAGCAAAAGAAACCCGATGCCGAGAATGATAATTCCGCCGACAGCGGTCATTTCGTTGATCATT
>JAJRVZ010000248.1 GCA_024277055.1 Calditrichota bacterium | reverse complement strand
CAGTACCATTACCCAGCAGTTGGCAAAAAACCTTTTTCTATCCACCGAGAAAAGTTTTCTTCGAAAAATCAAAGAATACTTCATCGCCAAAAGACTGGAAGAAAAACTCAGCAAGGCGCGCATTTTTCATTTGTATCTGAATCTGATCGAATTCGGTCCGGGGATATTCGGTGTCGAGCAGGCCGCACGTACCTATTTTCATCGTTCCGTGAACAACCTGAACCTGGAACAGATGATCCGCCTGGCAGCCGTGGTTTCCCGGCCTTTAATAGAACGTCCGACCCGGAACAGCCGCTGGCTTCTCTGGCGTTGCCGCTGGATTGCCACCAAACTGAAAGCCTTCGGATTCATTGATGCCGAAACTTTTGATGAGGTGATCAAAAATTTTCGCCGCTAGCCCGCCACTGGTTTGGCAACGAACCGGTAGAACAGAATAATTACGGCCAGTCCTGAAATCAGTGCCATCCAGTTCGAAAAACCGTAGCCAACCGGCAAGTAACCGATTCCCATGCTGCCGAGACCACCGAGAAGGGCGTAGGGCAGCTGCGTTCGCACATGGTCAATGTGATCGGCTCCGGATGCCATGGACGACATGATCGTTGTATCGCTGATGGGCGAGCAGTGATCACCAAAAGTTGCTCCGGCCAGCACCGAGGCTATCGTGCTGAGCAATATAGTTTCCTGCAGGGCCGCGCCGATGGTCGGATCGCTCTGGGGTAACAGATGGGCGACCGGAATTACAATCGGAATCAGGATGGCCATTACCCCCCATGAAGTACCGGTGGCAAAACTGATAATTGCGGCAATCAAAAAGGACAGGAAAGGAACCATGTGCGGTGAAAGAAATTCCCTGGTGGCATCGATTACGAAATCGGCCGTTTTCAAATCCACACAGATATTTCCGATTGACCAGGCCATGGTCAGGATAAGAGCGGCGATGATCATTGCCTTTATGCCGCCGACCCAGGCCTGAAGGGCGTGCTCGAGCGAAAGCAGTTTCTGGCTGACGGCCATGATAATTGCAGTAAAACTTCCGAAGAATGCCGCCCACATCAAAACGGAATAGGAGTCGGATTTTCCGACGACCGTGCTGACATATTGCAGGAATCCCATAGCGGATGTTTCAATACCGTCCTGGTTTACGGCGGCGAGTCCGGTAAACCACAGCCCCAGCATGGTTGTGGCTATAACGACCATTATCGGAATAAAACCGTTGTACCAGTTATGCGGAATTGAATCGTCGGCTGTTATTTCCCTCGTATCCAGCGAACTGATGGGGGTGGCATTATCCGCCAGTACCTTTCCCGTTTGGCGTGTTCTGCGTTCAGCGGCCAGCATGGGGCCGAAATCCCTTTGCCAGAGCGCGGAGATTAATCCGATGGAAAGCGCAAATATCGGATAAAAATTATACGGAATTGTTTTTATGAAGGTGATGTACGGATTTGCGGTAATTCCAAGGAAGCTGAAAGATGCTGCGATCAGGCTCAATTCAAATCCGATCCAGGTTGAAATGATGGCAATATTCGCCACCGGAGCCGCCGTTGAATCTACCAGATAACTGAGTTTTTCCCTGCTGATTCGAAGACGGTCGGTAAGCGGTCGCATTGTATTGCCGACGATCAGGGTGTTGGCATAATCGTCAAAGAAAATGAATACCCCCATCAGCCAGGTAACAAACTGACCCCGTTTTGAAGTTGAAGCAAACCGGGCAAGTTTTTCAACAATACCCTGGGTACCACCCATTTTAGAGATGACCCCCACCATTCCCCCAAGCACAAGACTGAAAATCAGAATAGACAGCCTGTCAGGGTCCGCTGCCGCCTTGCCGATATACTCCGTCAGGCTGAACAGCAGACCATAAAAAGGATTGTAGTCGTAGATAAAAGTAGTACCCAACCAGATACCGACAAACAGGGCAACCAGAACCTGGCGCGCCAGCAACGCCAGCAGAATGGCGATTAACGGCGGCATCAGGCTCAGCCAGCCGGGAATGACTCGTATATGAAAGAATTGTGGGATTCCGGAAAATTGTATGCGGTGGTTACCGGATTCCTGATAGGATATTTTTATCGGTTCACTGCTTCCGCCGGTAAACCGTACGGAGTCAAGTCCGGGGAGTCCGGTTACCTGAATGGTAGTGTCAGCAACAGCGTTCATTCCATCGGCATAGGATAATCGAAAACTGATTTCCGTGTCAATACCGGTAATGGAAACAGCGGGTATGTCAGCAGATACTTTAAGTTCCGATGCGTACAGCGTTGAAGCTGCAAGAAGAACGAAGAGATGAAATTTTCTGATCATAATAACGGGGCCTTATCAATATGAGTAAAAATAAAAATAAACAGGCTTGCTGATAAAGTAAAGTTAATCTACATAAGTTTATGGGGTTCAGTGCGAAAAGAAGTACCCATTCGCCGAATCTTAAAAATATTCTGAAAGGGTATTTGTAATTTATGATACATCTTAATATTACCCTGGAAACACTTTTGATTAACAGGAGTATGCCTGTTATAGCAACCGCAAATTGGATTCCATAAACTTGATTTAAAACAGGGTAAAGTTTAAATTACCCGGATTCCGGAGATATTATGAAGAAATTGTTTTTTATTGTTTTAGCATGTTTATTTTCGTTACATGTCCTGGCACAGGATCCCTATTTGAAACCGACACGGTATGGATTTCAGATAAATGCAATACCAAATATTTCATACTCTTCTTTCATCAGCTATAAAGGGGGGGGATGGAAGCCGGAGTTAATTATACGGACGCGGTTGAAAAATGACGTCCTGCAATTCACGAAAAAAGAGAACCGGTACCATGCCGGCTACGAAGTCTCAATAAATGTGCGTGATATCGCGACGGGCAATGTTTTGCGCAGCAACAGCTGGCGCAGATCGGTTGAACTTGAATCATTCGAGGATACCAATTCCAGGAAGAAATTTCAGTTCAGTCACGGTAAACTGAATCTGGGATTATCGCCCGGAAAGTATATTGAATTTCTCGAAATTACGGATTTGTCGACCCAAAAAGTTTTCCGTAATCAACGCGAAATTGAAATCCCTGATCCGCAAAAAGAACCTATTGCCCATTCGGAAATCGCTTTTCTGGCTTCCGGCCGGACGGAGTCGGAAGATCTCAGAATATGGACATTGGACGAAAAGATGCGCTTCAATTCACCTTTGATCACCTATCTTGAAGTTCAGACGCCCGAAGCCGATACGGTTTACATCGTCGGCAGCGTTTATTTAAAAGATGAAGGTGGAAATTTTAACAATATTGAACAGGAAAGATTTGTCGAATTCAGCAGTGATTCCGTTTTTCGCTATACACGGGTACTTACTGAAAGTGGATATGACGAAGGGCGATACAAACTGGTGTATGAAATAGAAT
>JAJRVZ010000247.1 GCA_024277055.1 Calditrichota bacterium | reverse complement strand
TGGCCACGTTTACCGATGAACAGATGTGCTCGGTTGCCGCCAGCGCTTCGGGAATTGCGCGGATAAGATTCCGGTCCCCTTTGGAGAAACCCTTCTGTACCAGCGCACTGAACCCGGCCAGAAAATCCACGCCGACTTCATCGGCGGCGGCGTCCAGCGTTTCAGCCAGACGGACGAATTCGCTCTGCGAGCAGTGATCGGCTACCAGCGCCAGCGGGGTGATTGAAATACGCTTGTTGGCAATGTAAATACCGTATTCCATTTCCACCTGCTCGGCTGCTTTTACATGCTTTTCGGCGACACGGCATACTTTATCGTAAATCTTGGCGCGCAGTTTTTTAAAATCGTCACTTACACAATCCTTGAGGTTTATTCCGAGCGTCGTTGTGCGAATGTCAAAATGCTCCACCTCGGTCATGCGGATGGTATCGAGAATTTCTTCAATGGTAAACGGCATGGCTACACCCGGTGCATGGCGTTAAACAGTTCTTCATGCTGTACGATGACCTTCAGATCCAGTTCTTCTCCGCGGTCGATAATCCGCTGCTTCAGCTCTTCGAAGGTGCAGGAACTCTTCCCGATGTCAACCAGCAGCATCATGGTGAAGAAATCCTGCAGCATTTTCTGTGTCAGGTCGAGTATATCACAGTCATGATCGGCCAGCACGCCGGTAATTCCGGCCAATATTCCGGGGTGGTTTTTCCCGAACGCGGTTACGATGATGCGGGTACCCCCGCCGCGCAGCGATTCATTACTCGGAAGATGGTGTTCGTCAATTTCCGGCTGTTGCTGCTGCTCTGCATTTACCTTTTTCATGGCCTCGCGCACTACTCGATTCACCAGCTCCGGCGTGGCTTTCGGCCCCAGCTGTTTAACGGCCTCACGGGCCAGCTCGCGGATTTTTTCGGTTGATAGTTCCGGCATTTTTTCCTCAATTACATTAGTGGACTAAGTCCGCATGATTTTATCAGCTACACCTGTTCCCGGAGAGAAGTCCCCGGGTTGGTTATTATCGTTTATCGTGATCCCTGCCTGAAAGCCGGGATTCGTTTTTCATCTTTTATCCGGTTAATCCTGTTAACCTGTCAAAGCACCTACACTAATCCTTCAATCAGTTCGCGGGTCGGGTGCGGGATGACGACGGATTTTACCAGGAATCCGCGGCTGCTCGCCTCCGCATTGCCGGCTTCCACCGCCGAGCGCACGGAAGCCACTTCCCCGGTCATGGTTACAAAAGACTTTCCGCCCATGCCCACCGCAAGGCGTACTTCAATCAGGTTTACCAGCCCGGTTTTAGCCGCAGCGTCGCTGGCAACGATGGTTGAAGCCACGGAAAAAGTTTCGATTACACCCAGTGCCTGGTATTGCTCAATGACCGTAGCCGCATTCATGGCCGGGATAATTTCCGGGTGCGGATTGGGCAGCACGAATTCATCAACCACGTACATACCGCCCGTTTTTTTTCCGGCATCTATACTGCTTTTTACGGCAGCCACTTCACCGGCAACCAGCCCGATAAACTTTCCCGGACAAACCACTTTGGCAAACAGCAGGTCCACCTGTGCCGCTTTCATCATTTCATCGGTCGCTTCGATTCCCGCGGCGATGCTGTTGTATTCCAGTAATCCTATTGCCTGCATTAAATCTCCTCGTTGTCAATCCCCGTGGACTTCCGAACTTCCCCGGGATTTAACCGACCTATGCCACAATCCGTACTGCAGCCCCCGTAATCTCTTTCACCCTGCCGCTGATGGACGCATGAATGGTAGAGCCGATTTCATTTTCCCGAATTTCGCCAATCCTTTCACCTTTTTCAACTTTCTGTCCGGCTTTTACCACACATTTGGCCGCTGCACCGATATGCTGTTTCAGCGGAATGGTAACTTCTTTTGCTTTCAGATCTTCGAAACGGGTTACTTCCCGGTCATAATCCAGTAACTGCAATTTCTTTTTCAGATTGTAGGAAGGAATCTTTGCGCTCTCTCGCAGCGGATGCACACGGTATTCTTTTTGCTGGATTTCGAACGGTACGTCCTGCCCGCGCATTATTTCTTTCAGTTCCCGGTTGACGCGCCGGGGGTACAATCCCATGGGACAGGCGTACAGGTCGCAGATGCCGCATTCCGAACAGGCATAGGCGTTGATGGACGGTTGCCCCTCGTAATTCAGTCCACTAGCCACGCGGCGCATGGACAGATGGGGTTTTACCGTGTGTCCCAACATATCGCGCGGACAGGCATCGCTGCATTTGGTGCACTGAGTACAGTACGCCATGGCCTGCTGCACGACGTTGCGAATGCGCCTGCTTTTCTGCAGCACGACGGTGTGATGCTCCGGCAGCAGCAGCAACGCCCCCGTGGTTTTCGTAACCGGAAAATCAAAATCGCGGTGGATGGCGCCCATCATCACGCCGCCGGTGGTGACGGTCAAACCATCAAAACTCTTGCCGGGATACAATTGATTCAGCACTTCACGGCAGGAGATGCCGATCGGTGCACGTACAACAGCGCCCTCCTCCACCGCCCCGTTTACGGTTAAAAAGCGGTGAGTAACCGGTTCATCGTTCACTGCGCGGGCACTGTTGAACAGTGTTTCCACGTTCTGTACCAGCACCCCTGCCTGCACCGGTATTCCGCCGGCCGGAACGATGCGGTTCGTAACTTCGTAAATGATCTCCAGTTCATCCCCGGCGGGATAATAATCGGGCATCAGAAAAAGATCGACGCCGACTTCCTGCAGAATAACTTCGAGTTTATCTTCTACTGCGGTATATTTTTCCTTAATGGCCAAAACGGCCCGATCAGCCCCCGTCTGCTGTTGAGCCAGAAGCAGACCTTCGATAATATCCCGGGCATGATGCGTCATCAGGTATTTATCGTTAGCCAGCAACGGTTCGCATTCCACACCATTGGCGATGACCGTATCAACTTTATTATCCAGTTTGATATGCGTTGGAAAACCGGCCCCTCCCGCACCGACAACCCCCCCGTTGCGTATTCTATCAATCATGTTATTTTGCCGTCCGAGGCGTCCTCGTCGATATCCACGCGGTCGACGATACCGATAACCGCCGCTTCGATGCTGAGTTCCGCCGGGGCGTCCGGGTGAATGGCCTTGCGTGCGGCGTGTCCGTAAGCGCAGATCACCGTTTCGCCGGGACCGGCGCCCAGCGTGTCGGCACAGATCACTACATCGGTGGACGGCGCCTTTTTGAGATTAAGGGGATGAACGACGAGAAAGCGCAGGTTGGCGCAGGTATCGGATTTTTTTGTGGCCCAGACCGTCCCGATCACTTTTCCTAAAAACAAATGGCATCTCCGGCTAAATGAGCAAAAATTTATCATTCAGCGGCTTTTCATGCAAGCAATAAGTGCGTATAGATTTTAGCGGACGGAATAGCGCTGTTTTTTACGGCAGATAAAACACCGGCCCCTGGGTCGGAATGTGAATTACTGTGTGCAGCCCACATTTAAATTTTTAAATATCCGCCGTTCCGTAAAACGGGCTCTTTCAACTTTATTTGATCAGCAGCATACATTTCACGGCTTTAAATTCTCCGGCGTTTAACTGGTAACCGTAGATTCCACTTGACAACTTCCCGGTATAAACCGTGGCATTGTAACTTCAGGCCGACAGAAACGTGGATTTGTTGTTCTCAAATTAACGATAAAGATTCATTGCATTGATAATTTCATACACGGCGGGCGTCACCATACCTCGCACACTTTTTCCGGCGGCGATGCGGCTGCGAATCCCCGAAGCGGAGAGATCAAGTACCGGGGAATTAAGAAACAGAACCGAATCTTTGTAGCGTTCATGAATTTCCTGCTGCTCATAGCCGGGACGGGCGAATACGGTTATTTGTGCCTGTTTCATAATTTCATCCGGTTGTTTCCAGCGGTGAAAATCCTTCAGATTATCCATACCCATCAGGTAATACAAATCAGCTCCTTCCACCTGTTCGTAGCGGCGAAAGTCTGTTACCGTATCGACCGCGTAGGATATGCCGTCCCGGTCCAGTTCGATACGACTCACGGAAAATCCGGGAAAATCTCTTATCGCGGTTTGTACCAGTCTGAAACGCAGTTTACTGTCGCTGAGTTCACCGTTTCTTTTGAAAGCATGGATGGAAGCGGGGATAAAATAAACGCGGTCCAGACCAAGGTCCTGCTGGGCCCACTCGGCCAGCAGCAGGTGACCGATGTGAATGGGATCAAATGTACCGCCGTACAATCCTATTTTTTGCATGTTTTTTTTCCGTTCAAACGGTTATCGGTACGGCCGGTCAATTAATTGGATGCACGCATTTCGACATCGGGAATATTCATCACCTCCCGAAGCATTTCCTCAACCGCCGAAAGATATTCCGAATCCGGAAATTTTTCTTTGAAAATCAACAGTTGCTCTTTCGCGTTCAACCAGTCCTCTTTTTCGTAATAGGTCAGGGCTTTGCCGTATTGTGCATCATCGGCATAATCACTGTCGTAATACTTACTCAGCACAATGTCGTAGTAGATCAGAGCGGCTTTGTATCGGCGCATGAGACGATAGATATCGGCATTGCGCAGCTGCTTTTCCGCCAGTTTATTACGTAATTCCAGTATCTTTTTTTCAACTTCCTCTTTCTTCTCGTGGGTCGGATAATCTTCAAGAAAAATCTGAAACTGTTTCAGGGCCTTCAGGGTGTATTCTTGGTCCAGCTCCGCACGGGGCGACATCTGATAGTAGCTTTCGGCCAGCATGTACTGGCTCATCGGTACCAGAGGACTCTGCGGCATATCCGTGACAATCTTACCGAATTCCGCGGCAGCAATGATGTATTCATCCATATTATAATGGCAATATGCCAGGTAGAACTGGGCGCTGTCGGCAACCGAACTGCCGGCAAACCGCAGCACAACTACCGTAAAATCGTTGACCGCTTCCAGATAATTTTCATCGTCAAACTTGGCTTTGGCATATTTATAGTATTCTTCCGCCGTCCAGTCCGGTTGCGGTTTCACTCCCGAACAACTGCTGAGTAACGTAATGGCTGTAACTGCAAACAATAATAGTTTCAAATATCGCATCATGCGTTATATTATCCCCGTTGTGAAAAAAACAAGTAAAAAATCACGGCCAGACCGGAAACGATCAGGGCCGGTTCAATAATTTTATCCATACTGCTCAAACCGGCACGCACCCCTTTACTGAATGAATAGGGCGACTGTTCCAGTTCAACTATTTCTTTATATTTTATGCGGTCTTCCTGCGCCTGTTCAATTTTTACGGCGGCCAGCACTTTACCGCCGGGTTGCGCGAACACCTGCCCTTCCACCTGAACCACGATACGCCGCTGAACCGAATCGTCCGAAAAAAAGCCGCTGCTTTGCGGCCGCGAATAGACGATGACGACATCGAGCGCCGTCAGTTCGACAACCGCCCCCTCAAACGTTGAATCGGTCGTAAAGTTTCTGATCACTTTCCGGCCCGATCGGTGCAGTTCGTTGCCCATCTGCTGTTGCATGAAAGAAGCGGTCATATAGTCCAGCCCGATGGTGCGAAGGGCAACGGCGCCGGTACTTCCCGCCTCTTTCAACTGCCGGTCAAGCGTTGCAGCAGCTTCGCGCAATAATTTTTCGACAACCGTCTGGTTGTTTTCAACGGCAAATAAACTTTGCCATCCGATCAGTACAAAAAAGGCGCAAAATTTAACCAGCCTGTCATTTATTGTCAATTTTATCATTCGCTTTTGTGAATCTTTCATCGGCAACCGGGTAAATTAGCGGTTTTTTTTCAAAATGGCTACTGTTAAAGCGGCTAATGTTACAAAAACAGAAAAAATTCCCGGCCAGTCTCCCACCCGCGAATATACCGATGGTTGGCGACGCAAATTAATTACACCAATTATCACTCCCCGGCCGCCCCTCGCCAGTTTCTGCAATACCCGGCCCTTTTCATCAATCAGCGCCGAAACGCCGTCATTGCCGCAGTGGATTACCGGCGCCCGGTGTTCGATGGCCCGCAAGCGTGAGATCAGCATGTGCTGGAAAGACTGCACCGTCGGCGCAAACCAGCCGTCGTTGGTGAGAACACACAGCAGCTGCGCCCCCTGTCCGAAGCTGTCCCGTACCAGGTTCGGAAAGATCGATTCATAACAGATCGCTGCAGCTGTTTTCACCGAATTCCGCCCCACGCGGAAAACCAGCGGTACGGCATCCTGCCCGCCGGTCAGAAAGTTTTCTGCGTTAATTCCGAAAAAATCGCTGAACGGAATACCTTCCTCGAACGGTACCAGTTGCCTTTTGCGGTAAACCTGCACGGATGCCGTATCCCCCGGCAGAATCAGAACCGAATTGAATCGTCCCCCTTCGCTCTCTTCCAGAAATCCGGTCATTAGGGCACAATCGAATTCCGCAGCCAGATTGCGCAGTATCCGCATTGCCGCCGAATCCTGCGGGATGGAATAAGGAATTGCCGTTTCCGGCCAGACAATCAGGTCCACCGGGCGGTAAATCCCGGCACGTGTCAGGCTGTCCAGCAGCACAATGTTGCGCGGCAGAAAATCCGGCTGCCATTTGCGCCGGGAATCAATATTCGGTTGCACAACCGCTACGGAAATCTCCCTTCCTTTTTCCGTTCGTGAAACGCTGAACCAGCCGTAGAAGAGCGGCAGGAAAAAAATTACCGCCAGCGAAATTGACAACCATTTTCTTTGTTCGGCCGAAAAAGTATCGCCCATCCGGTACAACAGCAGGTTAACAACACAAATCCAGAAAACGATTCCGTAGGCGCCGGTGATATCAGCGAACTGTACCAGCAGCGGATAACCGCTCATCGTATGGCTGATGCTAAGCCAGGTGAAAGCGATGTCACTGTACTGGCGGATAAAAGCCAATGCCGTCCAGATGAAAGGAAAAAACCACAGGGATTTTGAATTAAAGCGGCGCAAAAGACAGGCAAACAGCAATCCGAAAAATGCAAACTGCAGCGGATTGAGCAGCGAAATGATCCAGTAGCCTTCCTGTCGATAGGGAAATATCCAGTGCAACTGAACAAGATTTACCAGCAACCCGCTGATCCAGGCAAACAGGAACCCCTCGGCCGGATTGCAGTATCGCAGCAAACGCAGCAGTGGAATGAAAGCGATAAAAATCAGGAAAGCGAACGGCGACGGCGGATAGGAGATGGCTGTCAGCAGGGCGGACAGCACGGCCAGCCACAGTTTGCGCTCGGTTGTCATTGCAAACGTCTAAAGCTCAACAGCTTTAGCTGTTTTGCCCGATTCGTAAACGGCATCCATTATTTTCATCAGATAAACGGCATCTTCTCCGGGCGTGACCGGCTCCGCTTCTCCTCGGATCACATCCACGAAATTTTTAATCTCCGATTCATAGGCTTTCTTGAACATATCGGCGTTGGCGTCGACCTGCATGGGAGAGACGTTGACCAGATTGCCGTGCAGTTCTTTGTTCAGACTGAGCGGGTTGAGAAACGCCCCGCCTTCATTTCCGAAGACATGGGTGTACACAAGATCTTTTTGCAGGTGCAAACGCCAGGACACCTCGATAGTGATCGCCACGCCATCCGCCGTTTCGATCACCACCAGCGCGGAATCTTCCACATCACCGCTGCCGAACAGGTTATAGAAATAGGATTTTACACCGGTAACCTTCGGCTTGCCCAGGAGCCACAGTGCCAGGTCGATCAGCTGAATGCCCAGGTCCATTACAACTCCGCCGCCGGCAATTTTCGAATCGCTGATCCAGTTTTGCTGTGCACGCCGGCCCCAGCGTTTCAGCCAGCCGCACTTGGCGTAAAACGGTTTGCCCAGTTCATTGTTGGCAATAAAATCGCGCAGGATAACCGCATCATCGCGGAAACGGTTGTTCATTCCGCAAATAAGATTCACCCTGTTGTCTTTTGCTTTATCCACCATGCGCTGCGCCTGCACGGCATTCAGGGCTATCGGTTTTTCCACCATGGTGTGCACCCCTTTGCCCAGCGCCGCAAGTGCCATCGGATAGTGCAGATTATTCGGTGTACAGATCAGGATGCCGTCCAGTTCTTCTTTTTTCAATAAATTCTGAATATCATAATAAACATGGGGGACATCGTATTTATCGGCGACGAAACTGACCTTGGAAGCATCAATATCGCAGAGCGCGACCAGGTCCACCGCCTCATTTTTTTTGAGCATGGGGATGCGCACCACCTGGGAAATACCGCCGATTCCGACCAGCGCGATCTTTACTTTTTCCATCGTCTCTCCCTTTTACCTGATATAGGCTTCAAAATTTAATGAATTTAAAATACCCACCGCTCTTTCAGCGTCGTGTTCCGATGCGAACGACAACCGGAAAATACCACCCTCTCCCTCGCGCATTTTTATCAGTTCGATATCACGGATATCCACCGCTTCATTGAACAGCGCATTGGAGATTTTTGCAATCACCCCCACTTCATCGCGCACCTTAACCAATACATCGATCAACGGGGAGATAAATCCTTTGTGACTGCGCGGGATTTCCGACCGGTATTGATTGGCTCGGTTAAAACCCTTTTCGAGATCAGCCTGCCGTTGTGCCAGTTGATCCAGCTGTTTACTGAATTCGTTCACAGCTTTCGATATATTCTTCGCATTGCTGTCAACGATGTCCTTCCACATACTGTACGGGCTGGAGGCGATACGCGTCAGATCCCGGAAACCGCCGGCGGCCATCTTCACATATAACGGATTGGATTCGTTTTTACCACCGACCAGATTCATCAATGCCACCGATATAATTTGCGGCAAATGGCTGATATAGGCGACAATACGGTCATGTTCCACTGCCGGCAAATGCAACAGACGCGCTTTGAGCGATTCCAGCAATTGCACCAGTTTATCCGGCAGGGGCGGAGTGTCAAACGTCGCATTGCAAAGTACATAGATAGCGTTTTCCATCAGCAGGGTATCTGCCGCCTGCAGACCGCTTTTTTCCGAACCGGCCAGCGGATGCCCGCCAACAAATGTTCCGGTAAATTCAATGCGCTCCACTTCCTCCAGTACTTCCGATTTGGTGCTGCCCAGGTCACTGACAACCGTTGACTTGTCCACAACACCGTTCAATTCCCGCATCTGCTGTTTGATAACCGAAACAGGTGTGGCCAGAAAAACAACATCGGCGCCGGCACAATCCTGCGGCCAGTTTTTAACGGCCTCGCCAACTACGCCGTTCTTTACTGCCTGTTCAAGTATCGGTGGAAAATCCCAACCGATTATCCGGTGTTTATTTTTTTGACGGGAGAGAGCCAGGGCCAGCGAACCGCCCATCAGCCCCAGGCCGGCGATAACAATTTTCATGGAATGCGTTTCGTATTTTTATGAGTACGGGATTACCCCGGTCAACTGCCTTCTATAATTTACGCCCGATTACACCGGCAATCGTTTTCAATTGAACCATAAGTTCCGCGAACTGCTCCGGATACAGCGATTGCGCCCCGTCCGACTGGGCATGATCGGGATCATTATGAACTTCCACCATAATACCGTCCGCACCGGCGGCGATGGATGCACGGGCCATCGGAATTACTTTATCGCGGATGCCGGTACCGTGCGACGGATCTGCAAATACCGGCAGGTGACTCAGTTTTTTAACCACGGGAATGGCACTGATATCCAGTGTATTACGGGTGTAGGTTTCAAACGTACGAATGCCGCGTTCGCAAAGAATTACATTATGATTCCCGCCGGAAAGAACATATTCAGCCGCCATCAGCCACTCCTGAATCGTAGCGGACATGCCTCGTTTCAGAAACACCGGCCGTTTTGCCTTTCCCAGTTCACGGATAAAGGTAAAATTCTGCATATTGCGCGCGCCGACCTGCAGAATATCGGCATATTCACTGACCAGCTCGATCTGGTCCTTATCCATCACCTCGGTGATTACCAGCATACCGAATTTATCCGCGGCCTCGCGCAGGTATTTTAATCCCTCTTCGCCAAGGCCCTGAAAGGCATAGGGTGAAGTACGCGGTTTGAACGCCCCTCCGCGCAGTGCCCTGGCTCCTTTGGCGCTGACCTGCTCCGCAATCTCCATGGTTTGCTCGCGGGATTCCACCGAGCACGGTCCGGCGATAATAATGATTTCTTCGCCGCCGATCTCGATATCTTTTATTTGGAGCACGGTGTTTTCATGATGATAGGATCTCGACGCCAGTTTGTACGGTTCGGTGATGCGATAGGCATCCGCAACACCCGGCATTATCTTCAGGTCACGAATATCGATAGCGGCCGTATTGCCGATAACACCCAGCACGGTGCGGTTAACACCCGTGGAACGGTGAACATCGAACCCCATTTCATTCAGTTTTTTTATAACCGCTTCTATCTGTTGTTCCGGGGTTTCCGGCTCTATTGTAATTACCATAATTGGATTCTTTCTTAATTTGGTTTTTGTTTTTCCAGCCAGGCCTGAAGAATGTGAACGGCCGCAATCTGATCGATCTTATCCCTTTCGCGGCTCGGTTCCCGGCCCATTTCTCTCAAACTGCGCTCGGCCATCACGGTCGTTAAACGTTCATCCTGACCTTCTATTCGGATGTCAAGGTCTTTTTTAAGCCGATCGATCAGTTTCAAAATTTCATCCGTCTTGCCTGAATTGCCTCCGCGCATGCGATAGGGTATCCCCACCACGAGAATTTTCACATCCTGCTCACGAACAACCTGCTTCAGGTGATCAAGGAACGGTCTGTAGCCCGTCCATTTCCAGGTTTCGAGCGGTTGGGCAATTATCTGCATCAGATCAGAAATTGCGATTCCGATACGCTTTTCACCGATATCTACTGCCAGAATTCGATACATATATGCCGTTGATTAACAGGCGCAAATTTATTTAATAAATGCGGTTAAATCAAATGAAGAAAATTGTGTGTGTTATAAAAGGACCAACCGGTTATTCCTCTTCCGCAGGCAGGGGGGTTTTCAATACATCCTTTAACAATTTGCCGGCTTTGAAATGGGTTTTCCGGCGGGCGGGAACATAAATAATTTCTCCCGAACGCGGATTACGGGCCTTTGGTTTGGGTTTCGTCTTTTTTACTTCAAAGACCCCGAAATCACGAATTTCGATACGAACTTCCGGATTTGCTTCGGCTAAGATTTCACGAAGAACTTTGAATATCGCATCGACGAACCGTTCGGTAGTGTAGATCTTCTCATTTAACTCTTTCGCAGTTCGTTTGGCAACATCTTTCTTCGTTACGGTTTCCATACGAGGTCCTCCCAAATACGAAAAGCAGGCTTAATTAGTAATTACGATTTTTAATCTAAGGTAGAATCAAAATTAATGCAAGAAAAAAAGTAAATTATCTTCAATATATATTAGAGTTATGGCTTGTTTTTCCTGCAAAGGCTTTATTGTATTTCCAATTTTGTTTTACGGATTGCCTGCCGATCGCTGGCCGGTTCCGTTATTTTAACACTGAATTCATACTGCCCGGGCGGTAATGTCCGCATATCAAATATCATTTGTACCTGTTCTTTTTCCGAACGTACCTGGTATTCATTGGACAGCTCCAGCCGCGGTTTCCTTTCATCGTCCGGTGAAAACAGTTCACCGATCTGTTTCCAGATCGTTCGCGGCGGTTCAATCCACAAAATTCTGTAACTGGCGATAACAATGTCATCCGGCGATCCCCGATAGGTAAGGTTGGACAGGTTGAATCGAACCGACATGCGTTCCCATGGATGAAAGCGGTGCAGCGGCGTTGGTGTTTCCTTTCCGGACGGATGGTAAAAAGACAGTCGCATGCCACTGATGATTAAGCTGTCCGCTAGAAGGGATTTCAGATTCAGGGGAATTTTTTGCAGGAAATATTCCCGCGTTTTGCGGTTATACCCTTCGAATCGCAATTCCTTCGCAGCCTCATCCCGTGCATCCGCCAGTTGCAAACCGGTAAATAAATAAAACAACGAATCACGTTGCCATATTTTTAAACCGCGACTGAATTCCAGGGGATCGACGCGACCGCTATCCGTCCTGAACAGCCTGAAATCCCAGCCCGGTAAACTGTCCTTTGGAAATTCCGTTTTTATCGCCCATACCAGGTCCAGCTTTCCTCGCCGCTCCAGATCACGCATGTCAAGCAGTTCATAATACAAATCGGGAGTGCCCCCTGCGGTTTCCAGGGTAAATAGATCGGGATTGCGATTGGCCAGGTTTTCGGCGTGCAGGGAATAGGATCCCGGAGCGCGTGACTTGAAACTGGAAGTACCCAGCAGGTCCTGTTCGGAAAAACGATAATTACCGTTCATAAAATCGTCTGAAAACACCATTTCAAACCCGGGATAAAACCAGTATAACATGGGCAGGTACACATCGCCGCTTTCCATTTCCGCTCTGTTTTTCAGAATATGTTTTGGAAAACCGTAACGGATGAGTATCTGTCCGCGATCACTTTTCCAGCCCTGGACATCCAGTTTCGGAATCGTAAAACGCTCCTGCGCGTAGGTAAACCGCGCCCGGTGTTCCACTTCCCGTTCATTCACCTTTGTGATTAAAAGCGGATCGCGGCTGGCGAGAATTCCCTGCACCGGTTGCTCATCATCCTTTTGTAAATACTGCAACGACTGCTGGTAAGCCCAGGCTTCCTGTTGCGGCCAGGTTTTTTGTTCACGCTCGAAAAACACCTGCGAGCGCTCGTAATTTTTCATGAAATAAAACCCCAATCCGGCGAGCCGGTTGTTTTTCCAGCTTGTGTTGTTAGAAAGCTCCCCCAGTGCATTTACGGCACGCCGGTATTCATTCATATCCGCGTACAACCAGAAAAGTTTTCGTCGCAGCGAATCGGCTCCGAAACCGCTTTCCAGGCAATGTTCGTAGGCGACACGCGCTTTGTCATAATATTCCAGGGCATATTTCTCATAGGTAATGGCCGAAGAAACGGAAGATACCTGATGATGCAGTTTTTCCATTTTGGACTGAAAAATGGTTCCCAGCAAAAACCAGGCCTGTCCGTCGGCCCTGCCTTTTTCCACCATTTCCTCCAGATGATCGGCCGCCATGCCCCGGTATCCCTGGTGGTAAAGAAGCATTGCCAGCGCGGTTTGCAGCCGTGCGTCGTCAGGGTAATAAAGAACCGCTTTGTTCAGCAACTTTTTTGCCGCCTGACGGCCGTAAATCGTTCCTTTGTTGATCTGACCCTGGGCGGCATTCAGATAATCCTGTGGTTTGCCGCGGGAAAAACGTAATTTTCGGGTCAGCTTGTTTACCTCGTCTTCATTCAGAATTGGAATCGAATCATCACCGGTCAGTAATTGGAAGGACTGCGCCTGCACGGAAATTGAAGCGCCCGCAAAAAGCAGGTAGAGGAAAAGCCTAACTGTCAACCATTTTTTTAAGTTCATTTAAACGCACCAAAGCATCGACGGGAGTCAATTTATTAATATCGATACTTTTCAGTTTTTGTTCCACAACGGATGGTTTCTGAGGTGTAAACAAGGAAAGTTGATTGACATCGGTTTGACGTCCGTGTTGTTTTCGTGCCAGTTTCGGCAACCGATTCGGCGTCAGTTCATTGGCCTCAAGATTGGAGAGTATTTCCCGTGCCCGTTCGATTACCTGCTGCGGCAACCCGGCCATCTGCGCCACATGAATTCCGTAGGAGTTGTCCGTTCCCCCGGGGACTATTTTACGAACAAAAATGATCTGATCATCCCATTCCTCGACGGCAACATTGTAATTTCTGATGCGCGGGAACAAAAGCGCCAGTTCGGTTAATTCATGGTAATGGGTGGCGAACAGAGTTTTTGCCCGGATGCGTTTTTCCTGGTGCAGGTGTTCAGCCACCGCCCAGGCGATGGATAAGCCGTCGAAGGTGCTGGTACCCCGCCCGATCTCGTCCAGCAGAATAAGACTCCGGTCACTGGCGTTATTCAGAATATTCGCGGTTTCGTTCATTTCCACCAGAAAAGTGCTTTCACCGCTGGCGAGATTGTCGGATGCGCCTACACGCGTAAAAATTCTGTCCACAACCCCGACCCGTGCCTGCTTTGCCGGGACGAAACTGCCGATCTGCGCCATAAAAACAATCAGCCCGACCTGCCGCAGAAAAGTAGATTTTCCGGCCATATTCGGACCGGTAATGATCCATAGCTGCTCTTCCTCGGGATCCAATTCGGTATCATTGCTGACAAATTCCTCGCCGGGAGCCATAAATTTTTCAACTACCGGATGACGTCCTTCCTTGATCAGCAGTTTGCGGCTCTCATCCACCTGTGGTCGTTGATAATTATTTTCAACAGCGACGGCGGCCAGGCTGCACAGGCAATCGAGACGGGCAATCAGCCGGCTGCTTTGCTGAATGGTTTCCGTATACCGGGTAATTTCCTCGCGTACCCGCTGGAACAATTCATATTCCATTGATTTCAGTTTCTCTTCGGCTCCGAGAATCTTTTCCTCTTTTTCCTTCAGTTCCGGGGTTATGAACCGTTCAGCGTTCACGAGTGTCTGTTTGCGGATATAATCTTCAGGTATTTTGTCATAATTCGCTTTTGTGATTTCGATATAATATCCGAAAACCTTATTAAAATTGACTTTAAGAGTCTGAATTCCGGTACGTTTCCGTTCCTTCTCCTGCAACTCCGCCAGCCATTTTTTCCCCCCGCTGGCGATTTCCTTCAATTCGTCCAGTTCGCTGTTGAAACCGGATTTTAACAGCCCCCCTTCTTTAATTGTCGGCGGCGGTTCATCAACAATGGATTTCGTAATCAGTTCAGAAACCTGCGGAACGGTGGACAGGTCCGCAAAGGCCTTCTGCAGATTTTTCAGACCGCTGTCGCCGATGGCGGTTTGCAGGTCCGGTATGATCTGCAGCGAGTTTCGCAGATGGATAAGATCGCGACCGTTTGCCCGCCCTGTCGCAATTTTTCCTGTCAGGCGCTCAAGATCGGAACAGGATTTCAAAATTTTCCGTAATTCGCTTCTCGTTTCCTCCGCTGAGAATAATTCTTCGACCAGGTCCAGCCGCTGTTGAATGGCCGCTACATTACGCAGGGGCCGGGTCATCCAGTTGCGCAGCAATCTCCCGCCCATCGGCGTACAGGTCTCATCCAGCACGGATAGCAGCGTATTCCCGCCGATATTCTCCCGCAAGGTATTGGATATTTCCAGGTTGCGCCTCGTCGAATCATCCAGAACCATGTAATCGGAAAGATTCAGCAGGCGCAATTCGCGGATATGTTCCAGACTGTTTTTATAATTTTCCTGCAGATAATTAAGCACCGCACCCGCGACCATCACCATCAGCGGGTTATCCTCTACTCCGAATCCTTTCAGCGAATGCGTGTGAAAATGATTCAATAATATTTCCCGCCCGTAATCGGTACTGAACACCCAGTCGTCACGGCGGGTAAACATCAGGTCGGTTGTGGTTGCGATGCGATTCTGCAACGCTTCAAATTGACTTTCCGCCAGCAGAATTTCCCGCGGCTGAAAAGACAGCAGTTGTTCCCGCAGTTCCTGCCCGGAAATCGACGTCGCGATGAATTCACCCGTCGAAACATCCGCAAAAGCCAGCCCGGCCTGATCACCTTCAATAAATACGGCTCCCAGGTAGTTGTTCGTTTTGTGATCGAGCAGTCTTTCCGAAAGCGTTGCGCCGGGAGTAACAATTTCAATCACTTCCCGTTTTACCACTCCTTTTGCCAGTTTCGGGTCTTCCACCTGCTCGCAAATCGCCACCCGGTAACCGGCCCTTACCAGCTTGTGTAAATGATTATCCAGTGCGTGAAAGGGAAACCCGGCGAGCGGTACCTGGGCTGATTTCCCGTGTGCTCTTTTCGTAAGCGCAATGCCGAGAACCCTGGAGATGATTTTCGCATCATCGTAAAAGGTTTCATAGAAATCACCCATTCGATACAGCAGAACAGCATCCCGGTGATCGGATTTGATTTTCAGATACTGTTCCATCAGGGGTGTGGTTTTACTTTTTTTTCCGGCCATATTCTCCGCGAAGTTCGTTTTAAAGTGCCGCTAAATTTAACAGATTGGACTGTTGAAACAAAATATTGATTGCATAATTTCCGGCCTTATTGTTTTATGTTTGCGGAATATGCTTTGGGAGAAATAACGGCCGGACCTGCGGGGTTGTAACATCAATTTCTTTGACTGCAGATTATTCGGAATAATAATCGTTCGGTTCTCAGCGTATTCTGAGTTTACCGGATAGAGTTATTGCACCGGGGCGACGGGAAAACAGCAGGAAAACGGTTTTTATTGTTCGACGGATTTGGTAAGTGCGGAAAGGATGGTTACCGGTTGAATCGGAAGGGTGAAGGAAAACACACTGCCTTTATTCACTTCGCTTTCGACCCAGATCTCACCTTTGTGCAATTCGATGATTTCCCGGCAAATGGCCAGTCCGAGCCCGGTACCTTTCAGCGAAGCGTTTTTGGAAGCCTCCGTTTGCTCATATTTATTGAATACTTTGGCCTGTTCTTCCGGTGAAATTCCGACACCGGAATCAGCCACCGATATTTCAACATACATCTCATTCTCACCGGTCAGCACTTTGGTTTTTTTCTTCAGTTTGCTTGTGATCCGGATATTACCCTCTTCCGGTGTAAACTTGATTGCATTGCTGAGGAAATTGGTCAGAACCTGCTCGATTCTGAATTTGTCGAAATGCAGAAGCGGAATATTAGCATCCAGCTCTTTTTCTAGATTTATCTGTTTTTTGCGAACCAGTACCAGGTGCTGCTCATACAAATCTTCAATTATGTCGTTTATCGATCCCACTTCAGGTTCAATGGAGAACTGCCCCACTTCAATTTTGGACGCCGTCAGAAAGTTATCGACCAGTTTTAAAACCTTGTATACATTTTCCTTTGCAATCCCAAGATATTCTTCCTGCTCCGGGGTTACCTCGCCGGCAACCTTCTGACGCACCATATCAATATAGCCCTGAATAATATTCAACGGGGAACGCAAATCGTGTACGATCATCGAATTAAAATCGCTGCGCAACCGTTCCAGCCGTTTGCGGGCACGCAGATCGGAAAGTACGGCAAAAAAACCGATCTTCACATTATGCTCAAAATAGGGAGAAGTATAAACCATGAACGGTATCTCTTCCCCTTCATTGCTGATCAATTCAATTTCGAGCGGTCCGTCCGAAGAATGGAGACCATTCTCTCCAACTTCTTCATCCAGGATAGAGGTGACGTCTTTTTCCAGTTTGGGCAGCGATTGCGCCTTGCACAATTCATAAAAAACCGTACCGGTCAGTTCGTTCTGATCGGAATAGCCCAGCAGCCGTGCCAGGCTCTGGTTTGCATAAATAATTCTTCCGCTGAAATCGCAGGTAACCAGTCCCATGGTCATCGTCTCGGCCAGCAACCGGTATTTCAATTCCGAGCTGCGCAGACTCTCGAATAAGCGGGTGTTTTCCATAACCACAGCCGCCTGGTTGGCAAAATACTCAATGGCTTTTACGCGGTCAACACTGGGCCTGCGCCGTTCGACGGGATCATTCAGTGATATCATTCCCATTAAATCCCCACGGCTTTCAATGGGTACGTACAGCCAGTCGTTATCGTTCCATTCGGCTCCGATCTGCATGGCAAACTCCTGCCAGGATTCATTCGGGTCCTGCGAATAGGCCCGCAGATGATCATAAAAAAAACTGTTTCCCATACGAAAGCAGTAATCCAGTTTATCACGAAAAGGCGGATACTCATCTTTACGGATCATTTTCTGATAATCCGAATCTTTCAGTCCCAGCACAGCCACATTTTCAAATTCATCTTCATAGGGCCGTTTCATGTCGAGGATAACAATATTCCAGCCCAGAGTACGCCGGATTGCCGTGGCTATCTTTTTCAGAATATTTTTCAGGGGGATGTCCAGGGTGAGTTCCGTTCCAAGGTCGAAGATACGATCCAGCTGTTTTATGGTCAGATTGGCCTGTTTCAGTATGCGGTTTTCATTCAGGGATACGGTGGCCTGTTTGATCAGTTGCTCTGCTTCACCGATTTCACGGCGCGTGTATTTTTTAACAATACTTTCTTTCGCCAGCACAAAAAATCCCTGAATGGCGTTTCCCATAATCAACGGCAGGATGATGGTATGCCTGAAACGTTTGCCGTGCAGCCCCGGAAGCGACAGGACCTCGTGCATCCGCTCCGAGTCCTGTTGCTCAAGTATCAACGGTTTACGTTCACTGATTAAACCTTCGAAAACCGGATAGTCGCGCACCAGCAGAACCGGCGGTTTTTCATTTTCAAAATGATTCAGGTCTCTTCCCGCCTGGAACAGATACTTCGGGTACAGGAAATGAAATCCTTCGTGATAATTCATGTAGAGGCAACGGTCGGCCTGCAGGATACTTAAAAGATGACGGCAAAGGTAAATGTAGATCTCATCTTCCGATAAACGATGAAAAATATCACGCATCACCATGGTTTCGGAGCTGCCCTCCCGGCGCGTCCCGAACATGCGCCGGATCTCGGAAATACGAAAGGCCAGGGCCTGCGTCAGGGTGGAAATCTGTATTTCATCCTGCTCATCCAGTTCGGATCCCGGTTGAAGAGACAGGATCAGTATGCCGAGATTTTTACTGCGGTATTGCATCGGAAACTGGTAAACCTTGTCGAATTCCAGTTGCCACTGCTGCAGTGTTTTTATCACCGATGGATGGCTGATTTCTTCACTTTCAACGGGACCTTCGGAAAAATACACCTGTTTCCAGACCGGTTGTCGGGCAATATCTTCCAGGATGCTTTCGTTCACCGTATTCTGGGAGAATAAATTGAAATAGTCATAATTCCGGCCGGCATAATTATAAACCGCTACCATTGCGAAATTCAATGTGTAGCAGTTATCCAGATATTCATACAGGATTTCGCACAGATTGGATACGTCCTGTGACAACATCATATTAAAATTGGATTCCGCCAGATGACGATAGCGGTGTGAATCTCTTGAAAGTTTCCTGATTTGTTGTAAATGCTGCTGGTGAAAGCGAATTCGCGCCTTCAGTTCACTGAAGTCTTCAAAACTGGCTACGAAATCATTCACACCGAATTTCTGCGCAGCAATTCGATCGAACAGTTCACGGCTCTCCGAAACGGCAATAATCGCTACTTCGTTATTTGTACCGGAATTAGTCATTTTGCTGATCATTTGTTTGCTGTGTTGTGTCAGCGGTTCGCCCCACAACACAATTTCCGGACGCATGCTGTTGAAAAGGTTGTAGGCATCTTCCGCATTCGAGGCAAGAACGGTGGAGTAACCTGCAGTCCGCAACGATTGCGACAGGCGTTCCAGAATAACAGGATTTTTATGCAGTATCAGGATTCTGTTCTGTATCATAATTGTTAACTGATCAGGCTTTGTTCATTCGGTATATCTGGTAAATGCCGTGGAGATTTAAATCCGGTTCCACCGCATCAATCAGTTCGGTATGCTCGGCAATCAGTTTCGATAAACCGCCGGTGGCAATAACTTTCGGCTCCCCACCCAATTCTTTCTTCAATTTTCGGATCATACCCTCAATCATAATCAGCGTACCGAACATAATTCCACTTTGCATGCTTTCTTCCGTGTTTCTGCCGATAAGGTTGGCTGGAAAAACCAGTTCGATTTTAGGTAATTTTGCCGCCTTCCGGTGCAATATACCGGCTGCACTTTCCAGGCCGGGTGAAATTACCCCACCCTGGTAATCTCCGTTTTTATTCACACAATCAAAAGTTGTAGCCGTGCCGAAATCGAGGATGATCAACGGACTCCCGTATTTACTTTTGCCGGCGACGGCATTGCACAAACGGTCAGCGCCGACGGCGTGGGGATCCTGGTACAGTATATTCATATCCATCTTGCTGTCGGCCGATATTATAAACGGCATAATTTTGAGATACTTTTCTATCATCCGTGAAAAAATAAGGGTCTGTTCCGGTACGACCGAAGAAATACAGGCACCTTTTATTTTCAGGGCATCCAGATTACTGCTTTTGAAAAACGAACGCAGTACAATCCAGCACTCGTCTTCCGTTCGATTCGCTTGACTGCTCAGCCGCCACGACCGTTTGAGTTCACGGTTTTCAAAAAGGCCGATTACGCTGTGCGTATTGCCAATATCAATCATTATTTCCATTCGCTTTTCCTATCGCCTCACTCTTCCTGCAATCAGTTCCTTGACCGTTCCGTCGGGGCATTCGTAAACCAGCAATCCCTTCGCATTCACGTCCCGAAATTTAGCTTCTTCGATACCCACGGCCGTTTCGATAATTATCTCGTTGCCGAACTGGTGGCAATGTTTTTTCCAGTCCTCAATTACGGAATCGTAATTGGTTCGCTCAATATAATAATAATGATCTTCCAGATCATTCAGCAACCGGGCAATCAGTTTTTCACGGTCATGTTCACATTGCGTTAAATCACAGAGGGATGTCAAGGGTTCTTCAACATCCTTGCGCAATTCCTCCGCCGGCTGGTTAACATTGATACCAAGTCCGACCACGGCATATTCGATCCGTTTGTCGCGGATACTGCTTTCGGTCAGAATTCCCGCCAGTTTTTCCGGTCCCACAAGAATATCATTCGGCCATTTGACAACGAACTCCGGGGATTTGTACCTTTCTTTTTCAAAATACTTTTCAAGCGACTGAATGAGGATATCGGCGGTAGCCAATGTTATTCGCTGAACGGTTTCCACCTGCAATTGCGGTCTCAGTATCACGCTCATCAAAATATTTTTACCCGCGGCGGAACTCCATCTGCGTCCCTGCCTGCCCCGACCCGCTTTCTGATAATCGGCAAGAACCACGGTACCTTCCGGGGCTCCTTCAGCGGCCAGTTTTTTTGCATGATCATTCGTCGATTCGATTTCGTCGAATACATACAGGTATTCACCGAATATGCTTGCTTTCAAATATTTTTCTATTCGTTTTTTGTCTAACATTGTTAAGGTTATCCCCGAGAAAGATTGGTCGTAAAATATAATATATTTTTGCATAATTACAACTGTAAAAATAGTGGAAGGCGGTTTTTAACAAAAAATGCGGTTCTATTGCGTGATGCGTCCCGGAGGGAACAGGCGGTGGCGAAGAGCAAGAAGAGAAGAATTGCTGAACGGCAGAACGGCCTGATTCTACTCAATTTATAAACTGATCTACTCCGGGCAACAGCATCCCCCTGTTTTCAATCTCAATTGGCGGTTCCTGCCTCACAATCGTTTTACCGGTCAGGAATAGATCATCCTGTATTTCTGTTTTACCGCGGGTAAGATGCAATTCGGCTGATTTTTCAACTGCATTTTGCCGGCCTTGAAGAACCTTTCTTTAGATCGCCACAGGGGGAGAAAAATCATGCAAAACATTCCTGCCGGAAGCACCCTTACCACCGGTCGTTTGTCAATTTCCGTGTATTTTTCGATAAAATATGTGTCAACTTTAATATTCCTGCTGACAATAATATCTGCGACGGTTGCCCAACCTGTTATTACCGGTGCAAAGGAAAACCAGATTAAACGGGGTAAAAAGGCGGAAATTGAGTTGTTCGGCCGTAATCTGTCGGAATTAACGAGCATTGATTCCGTATTTATCGGCGGCTATTTTGCCGAACAAATCAAAGCGGCCGTTATATCAGAAAAAAAGATAATTCTCACGGTTCTGGCCCCAGAACAACTGGCAACCGGAACTTACGGGATCGAAATGAAGGTGACTCATGTCTCACACAGATCATTCCTGTTGAAAAAGCCGTCGCCGGATATCACGCATACCGGACTTGAAATTTCCTATAAAAACAGCCGGATTCCAAACGGATGGAAATACGTTCAACTGGATACGGTTAAAAACGGCCTGCAGGATTTTTTCACCTTCCAATTGAAAAATTCCGGACAAAATATGCTTCGGTTTTCCGGCATACAGATGCCGAACGGTTTTGAACTGCTGGAAAAATTCCCCTCCCATTTACCGCAGGGTGCCATTTCCTATTTCCATTTTCAGCTAACTACTGCAAAAGCCGGCACTTACGGAGGCCAGATAATAATTACCGAAACAAATGGCAATCAATTCCGGTTTTCAGTTACCGGAACCGTTTTAAAGCCTCGTGTAAAGGTTTTAAAAATAACCTCCGGCACACAAAATTTTTCCGTTCGGAATTCCGACCCACTTGAATTTCTGCAATCCGAAACCGATCTGCCTTCAACAAAATCCATTTCCTTCGAAAACACTTTAAATAAAAGCGTTGAGATTAAATCCGTATCGCTTCCGGAAGGCTTTTCCGTTGCAGAATCGTTTCCTTTCGAAATTCAACCCAATACATCGGCAAGCCTGACGATTGAATTCGATGGAAATTCTTCTTCGGGTACAATTTCGTTTCAGACGAACGGGGAATCGCTGCATATTCCCGTTTCTGGCCGCCGGGTTGCGGTCGTCGGAAGCAACGTCCTGATCAGTCCCGCGGAAATACGGAACGGCAAAATATCCCCTGTTGAATTCGGGGCGATCATTTCCGGCGAGCCGCAGCAAAGAACCATCGTATTTCCGAACAACAGCAATAAAATAATCCAACTTGCCAATACTGCCCTTCCACCTGGTTTTCGATTCCTCGAAAAACCGCCGAAACGGATTAATCCCGGCGAGAATGCAATGGTCACGGTGGAATTCAACGGGGATATTATTGACCGATTCGGCGGTGACCTTGTGCTGGACGTTGATATGAAACCATTCCGCATTCCGCTTCGCGCTCGTGTAGCGGCGCTGGCCCGCACAAAAGATGTAATTGAATTCAGTGCAGACGGATCGAATGCCCTTTCGATAAATCCGATTGATTTCGGCCGGATACCGCCGGGAAAAATCCGCGAAAAATTATTAATGATCAGTAATAACGGTTCCGAACCGCGGCAACTGCAGATTGCCGATTTACCCGCTGTTTTAACCACCGGTGAATTCGTTCCCGGAATCATTCCCCCTTTTGCTAAAGAAGGGGTTTTACTGCGATTTTCGTCCGATTCGACGGGGGATTTCAGCGGATCATTCAAACTGAAAATAGACGGTAATATTTTTTCCGTACCATTTTTTGCATTTTGCGGAAGGGAATCATTACCACCCGTCAGCATTTCAATCGATGATCAGCCCGTTGTTTTCGAAGAGCGTATCCCCATCGATCTGGGAATACTGGAATCGGATTCATCGACAATGAAAACCATTGTTGTAACCAATAACGGAACCGAAGACCTTCCAGTCGCCCTGGTCAGCATATCATCCGGTTACAGCCTGCAAACCGCCGGGGCATTCACGCTTACCGCCGGTGAAAGCCGGCCGATTATCATTCGTTTCCGTTCAAAAACCGCAGGAAGGCATGACGCGGAGATTATGTTTGCCGTAAACGATTCCCGGCTCACCTTTGCATCAACGACAATGGTAGCAGCGCCGTTTAATCCTGATAAGGACTACGGATGGCCGACCGGGGAAACAATCGGATTATTCGTTGTTGTGGCGGTTTTATCCGCCGGACTGGTGTACGGATTGAATCTTGTTCCGGTGTTAAAATCCGGCATCACGGCTCTTAGCAAGATCATTTCCGCCGGAGAAACGGTCACCGGATCGGTTGCGTCAACTTCTGCACCGGCGGCGGGAACGGTAACAGTCGGAGCACTGACCGTGCAGTTCAAAACGGAGATGGACTTCGGAACGACAAAAGTACTTAATAAAGAAGCAGGCCGTTCGTTTGAATTGCGTTTGAAACCGATCCGCGACCCCGGCAGCAGTACCGTCAAATTAAAAAGAGGCAAACTGTTCCGGCATGAAAAGATCAGAATTGAAAAAGCACCACAGGAAATTGCCGGCAGGAACCGGGATATCATCGGTGTGGATGATCTGACAAAAATCGAAGGGATCGGGCCGAAAATTTCCGTTCTGCTGAATGCAGCCGGCATTTCGACCTATGCGCATCTGGCCGCGACCGATTCTGAACAGCTGCACCGGATATTGTACCGTTCGAAAATATATATTGCCGATCCGGCGACATGGCCGCGACAGGCAGGTCTGGCGTCAGGCGGCAAGTGGGCAAAACTCAAAACCTTGCAACGCAGGCTTAAGGGCGGTCGTTCAGTCAAATCGTAAAGAGCGGGAACTGAAAAGGGGGAAAATCATGTCACAAATTTCATCGAATCTAGGTAATTTTTTTAATATCCGTGATATGCCTGTCGAACAAATAACGGCATTGATCGACAGCGACCAGTTCAAACCGATCCAGAAAAAAATCTCTAAGGAACTGAAAAGTTTTGTCGTTCCGGACATTTTGTATGAAAAAATAATCCGTGAACTGGGGACACTGTTGAATATCGATCTTCAGGGTATACTGCTACAGGCCTGGAACGCCAGCGGGAATTTGCACAAGTATATGGATCCGAAAACATACGGTGACGACGATATTATATTTTTACCGCTTGCGGAACACAGCATCGTTTCCGAACTCCACCCTAAACTGAGACCGACGATTAATGATATTTCCATCGGCGAGATACAATTCGATGTTGATCTCAAAATCAGTTTGAAGGGTGCGATTCTGAAAATCCGCAGCGGCTGTATTATGGAAATATCGATCACTGAGGCCAGCCTGGCCGGTTCTATTCGTTACCAGGATTTCACTTTGCTCCAAAAGGAAGGCGACTTTAATGCCTTTTCCGGCAGCCTTAATCTCGGTGACGGCATTCCCATCGGTGAGATTGCCGAAAAAGTTAATAACCTGCATAACAGCATCGGTAAACTGGCCGGACAGGAAGAGAACTGACCAAGGAAGTCTGACTGTTAATCCGGTTTATCATGGAATCGGGAATTGAATACCGGAGGCCGGCGGTTAAGGAGTTTATTTGTTTAAAAGTTTAAGAGTTTAAGCGTTGAGCAGTTTTATTGAACTCGATTTACCTGAAAATCTTCATTCATAACCACGCAGTGGTCTCGCGGGATGCATTATGCATCACGGTAAACCTGCCTTACTTTCGCCAGAAAACCGGGGTCAGAATCACGATTACCGTAAATATTTCCAACCGGCCCACCAGCATCAGGAACGACAGCACCCATTTGCCAACAACGGGAATATGGGCGTAATTGTCCGTCGGACCAACACTGCCCAGTCCGGGACCGATATTGCCGATAGTCGCCGCCACAGCCCCGAAGGCGCTGAGAAAATCGAGTCCCAGCAATGACATGACCATAACACCGACCACGAACAATGCCATATAAAACATAAAAAAGCCGGTGATGTTACCTACGATTTCTTTCGGAACCGTGCGCTTGCCGATACGCACCGGCAGAACAGCCGAAGGGTGAAGCATTCTTTTTAATTCATTGATACCGAATTTTACCAGGATCAGCAGCCTTATAATTTTTATTCCGCCCCCGGTCGAACCCGCACTGCCGCCGAAAAACATGAACAGGAAAAGGATCACCTGCGCGGAGGCGCCCCATTTCTCGTAATCATCCGTACCGAAACCGGTAGTAGTGATTATCGAAACCGCCTGAAAGAGCCCCTTTTGAATGGCCTCGAAAAAACCATAGTCCCGAAAAACAAAAATATCGATTCCAATGATCAGGGTTCCCGTATAGACCAGGAAAATATAAAAAACGGCTTCGGGATCTTTCCAGTACGCAAAAACTTTTCCGCGCAACGCCTTGTAATGCAGGGAAAAATTTGTTCCCGCCATCAGCATGAAGATAATAATGATGTAATCAATCGGGGCACTGTTATAATATC
Source organism: Calditrichota bacterium (assembly GCA_024277055.1). Taxonomy (GTDB): domain Bacteria; phylum Calditrichota; class Calditrichia; order JAJRVZ01; family JAJRVZ01; genus JAJRVZ01. The sequence goes on along the minus strand of JAJRVZ010000247.1, from coordinate 16,442 downwards.
CGATACTGGCATTTTTAGTCGAGAAGCCCCCGGTGGCCATGGTTCCGAAAGTGTGGCAAATTGAATCAAAAATATTCATCCCTGCCGCATACAGCAATACCGCTTCGATAACGCTGATCAGCAAATATACTTCCCAAAGTATTTTTGCCGTATCTTTGATTCTCGGACTGAGTTTGTCTGCCTCGGGGCCGGGCACTTCGGCGCGATACAGCTGCATGCCGCCTACACCCAGTAACGGTAAAATAGCCAGCGAAAGCAGGATGATACCCATCCCACCCAGCCAGTGGGTGAAAGAACGCCAGAAAAGCAATCCGTGCGGAAGGATTTCAATATCGGTCAGAATAGTCGCTCCCGTTGTGGTAAAACCGCTCATCGTTTCAAAAAAAGCATCGGTGTAGGAAGGAATAAACCCCGAAATTACAAACGGCAAAGCACCGAACAGCGCAAAAAACAACCAGCCCAGCGTTACCAGGGCAAATCCTTCTTTTATCCTGATCTCTTCTTTTGAACGGAAGACAAGCATCATCAGCAGGCCGGCTACAATTGTGATCCCCGCAGTAATCAGAAATGAATTCAGATCACCCTCCTGATAAATATAGGCAACCATGGCAGGTACCAGCAGGCTTAATCCCATGAAGATCAGCAGCGCTCCCAGGATGTACAGTACAAGACGGATATTCATAATTGTTGTTTTCGGCTTAAAGGAAGGTATTAGTTAAACAGTTTTTCGATTTCCCGGATCGAAGCCGGTATAACGAACGTCACCACTTTATCACCGGCTTCGATCACCGTGCTGCCGACAGGGATAAAAACATCTCCGTTGCGCTGCACGGCACCGAGAATGGCTCCTTTGGGCAATCCCAGTTTCATTAACGGTTTTCGCGTAATTTTAGAATGCTCACCGGCAATAAACTCGATAGCTTCGGCGGCAATGCCCGGAATCGAGGCCACACTGACGATGGATCCGCGGCGGATGAATTTCAGAATATTATCAACCGTAACCATTTGTTTGGAAATATAAGCGTCAATTCCGATAGTGGGGATGATCGGTGTATAATCGGTTTTGTTAATCAGACTGATTATCCTCGGCACCTGTAAATGCTTTGCCATGAGGGATGAGATAATATTGGTTTCGTCATCGCCGGTTACGGCGATAAAGGCATCCATATCAATGATACCTTCCAGTGCCAGCAGGTTCAAATCGCGGCCGTCTCCCCGGATAACCAGCGCCCGGTCCAGGTTTTCAGCCAGCCTGTCCGATTTATCCACATTGGATTCAATAATCTTAACATTCAATTCATCTTCCAGTTCGTGGGCAATGGTTGCCCCGGTCTGTCCGCCGCCGAGAATCATGACATTGTTGACCGTCGCTTTTTCCTTTCCGGCCAGACGCACAACTTCATCGACATTTTCTTTGCGGGTCATGAAAAACACACGATCGTTGGCCATCAAAATATCATCACCGCCGGGAATAATGGTTCGGTCCCGGCGCAGGATGGCCACTACCCTGAATTGCAATTCCTGGTGCTCCCCGGCCAGATCCAACATTTTTTTTCGCAGAATCGTGCACTCCCGGTCCAGCTGAATGCCGACCAGTACGATCCCGCCGTCCGCAAATTCGACAATATCCGTGGCCGCACTTTGCTTCAGCAGGTTCACCACGGCGTGTGCGACTTCCGAATCGGGATGAATGATCATATCGATGTGCAGATCCTCAGCGGATAGAGGAGCATCGGGGGCTGTGAACTCCGGATTGCGGACACGGGCGATTTTCTTCTTTACACCGAATTTGTGCGCGATCTGACATACCAGTAAATTTATCTCATCTTTATTACTGACGGCAACCAGCATATCCGCTTTCTGCAATCCCGCTCTTTTCAAAACGGAAAAACTGCAGCCGTCTCCCTGAATGATCTGCGCATCAATATGCTCCTGCGCCCTTTTAATTCGATCCTGATCCACTTCGATCAGAACGATATCGTGGTGCTCATATGAGAGCATTTTAGCCAGATTATATCCGACCTCGCCGGCGCCTATGATGACGATATACAATTATTTTCCCTGCCCGAATAATTTATGAATAATCGTCACCGCCTCTTCAATGGCAGCGCGGCTCACATCCAGGTGGGTAACAAAGCGTACTTTCACCGGGCTGAAGGGAAAAACCAGAATACCCTCGCCCGCCAGTTTTTCAACCATCTCTTCCGCCGTCATTCGACCGTCGGTTAATTCGGCAATGACGATATTGGTTTTTGTCTGTTCCATATTCACTGAAATACCGGGGCAATCGTTCAGCGCCTCCGCCAGCAACCTCGCGTGTTCATGATCCCGTTTCAGCAATTCGAAATGATTCTCGACCGCATAAATGGCCGCTGCCGCCAGGATTCCGGCCTGGCGCATTCCACCGCCGCAGGCTTTACGGTAAAAATGCGCCCGTTTAATAAACTCCTTCGAGCCGGCGATAATCGAACCGGCCGGAGCGCCGAGCCCTTTTGAAAAGCAAAGAGCAACCGAATCGAAATACTGTGCATAATCAGCTATTTTCAAACCGGTGGCAATGGCTGCGTTCCACAGTCTGGCACCGTCAAGATGCATTTTTAACCTATGTTTTTCAACCAGTTCTGCAACGGCCGCAATCTGTTCGATCGGGAATACGGTACCGCCGGCGCGGTTATGCGTATTTTCCAGGCAGATCAGTTTCGTTTGCGGATAATGATCATCAAAGGGTCTTATAACCGCTTCAATCTGTTCAACGGTGGGGTGTCCGTTCCGGCCGGTTACCGGATGCAGCTGAACCCCGGAAAGCATGCCCGCCGCCCCGGATTCGTAGTTGAATATGTGCGCATTGTAGTCACAGATCACTTCGTCGCCGGGCTGCGTATGCGCATTGATCGAAATCTGATTGGCCTGCGTGCCGCTGGTAACAAAAAGGGCGGCTTCCTTGCCGGTCATTTCAGCGATCATACTTTGCAGCTGGTTTATCGTCGGGTCTTCCGCGAATACATCGTCGCCGACTTCCGCGTACATCATGTATTCACGCATCGGTCGACTGGGGCGTGTCAGCGTATCACTGCGCAGATCAATGGTTTTCATTTTGCTCCTTCTCAAAACTGCACCTGAAATTAAAGAATAAAGATTTTGCAGGCAAGCAAACTTATTTCTGATATTTGTACAATGTCAGCTTGCGAATACCGGTTGCTACTCCTATATTTTGGAATTGTCAAATCCTACTGAAGAACAACCTGATGATAAAAAAAGTACTTATTGCCAATCGCGGGGAAATCGCCCTGCGCATTATTCGCACCTGTAAAGAAATGGGAATTGCCTCCGTTGCGGTTTATTCCGAACCGGACCGGAAGGCTCCGTTCGTTTATCATGCCGATGAAGCCTTTGCCCTAAATGGTAAAACATCACAGGAAAGCTACCTGCGCTCGGAAAAAATCATCAAAATTGCTAAAAAGTGTAAAGCGGATGCCATTCATCCCGGCTACGGTTTTCTGGCTGAGAATGCCGACTTCGCCCGGGAAGTGTCCAAAGCCGGAATCACGTTCATCGGTCCGCCGCCGGAAGCGATTGAACTGATGGGAAACAAAACCAGAGCACGAAAATCTATGATCGAAGCCGGGGTACCGGTGGTGCCCGGAACGGAATCCGCCATCAAAGATATTAACGACGCAGCCGGGGTTGCGGAAAAAACAGGCTACCCGGTGCTGGTAAAGGCTTCCGCCGGCGGGGGAGGCAAGGGTATGCGCCTGGTAAGTGATCCTGCCGATTTCCGTTCGGCGGTGGAAGGAGCGCAGCGCGAGGCCGGTTCGGCTTTCGGCGACAGTGCTGTTTATATTGAAAAATATGTCGAAGAGCCAAGGCATATTGAATTTCAGATTCTCGCCGATGCAGAAGGAAATGTGATTCACCTCGGTGAACGCGAATGCTCAATTCAAAGGCGACACCAGAAAATCATCGAAGAATCACCTTCGATCCTGCTGGATGAAAATCTGCGCAGGGAAATGGGTGAAGCAGCCATTCGCGCCGCTTCCGCCTGCGGGTACCGCAACGCAGGAACCGTTGAGTTTCTGGTTGATAAACACCGTAAATTTTACTTTCTGGAAATGAACACCCGCCTGCAGGTCGAACATCCGGTCACCGAACTCGTGACGGGTCTGGACCTGGTGCGTGAACAGATATTGATCGCCTCCGGCCAGCCGATGACACGGCAATCAAGCATAGAACAGCCCTGGGGTCACGCTTTTGAATGCCGGATTTATGCGGAGGACCCTGAAAACAATTTTGCCCCTTCCCCGGGGCGCATTCACCACATTTCTCCGCCGGACGGTCCGTGTATACGCGAGGACAGCGGCGTTACCGACGGCAACGAGATTTCACTCTATTACGATCCGATGATTTCAAAACTTATCGTATGGGATCAGGACCGGATGCATGCCATTCGGAAAATGGTTCTAGCACTCAGCGAATACGAAATCCAGGGAATTCACACGACTATTCCGTTTTTGAAAAAAGTATTTCAACACAAAAGATTCATCAGGGGGGATTTTACGACCAATTTCCTGAATGAAGAGACCGGCTTGTTCAACGGCCAAACCAGCCATGAAAAAGTAGCCGCCCTCGCCGCTCTTCTCTTGCATCAGGTTCAAAAATCACGCAAAAAACTCGTGTCTCCCAATGGACAAAATACTATTAACTGGAAGTTGATTCACCGAAAAAATATGCTGGATGTACGATGAAAGTCTTTACGGATATTAAAGACAGAACCTTTGTTTTCGAATTGATCGAAGATAATGGGGGGCTGAAAGTACTGCAGGAGGGTAAAGTTCTGGAACATGAACTTATCGCTCTCGGTCATAACCGCTACTCTCTGGTTGTGAACGGGAAATCCTACTACCTTCAGATCATTCGTGATAACGGTCTTTATCATATACATGTTGACGGAGAGTATTTTCCGATCCGTGTTGAAGACGAACGCATGCGTCAATTGCGCGAACTGGTCGGCGCTGCTGCCGGAGGAAGCGGTACCTTACTGATATGCGCACCGATTCCCGGGCTGGTAACCAGAGTCAATGTTCAGGAAGGGGAAACGATTTCAAAAGGGGACAGCCTGCTGACGCTCGAGGCCATGAAAATGGAAAATGAAATCAAGGCAGAATCGGACGGACAGGTAAAGCAGATATTTGTTGAAGCAGGCGCTGCCGTTGAAAAAGACCAGAAACTTATTTTAATCGAATAAATCACCCGGTTCGATTTCAAATAATCCGACTGCCGGTATGTAAAGCTGATTTTGTTTTCACAATCCGCATTTGTGTTTTGGGCGAAAAGGGGAATATATATGTCTGATCTGAAATCCAGAAAAAAATCCTGGGAACAATCCACGGTAAAAAATACAATCGAACGCTTTCCCGAACGCAGAAAGACCTTTTCCACCGATGCCGGCATACCCATCGATCGTTTATACATCGCCGAAGAAGAATTTAATTATGAACAAAAACTGGGATTCCCCGGAGAATTTCCTTTCACGCGGGGGGTGCAACCGACCATGTACCGCGGCAAATTCTGGACCATGCGTCAGTACGCCGGATTTGCCACCGCGGAAGATTCCAATGCTCGTTACAAATACCTGCTGAACAGCGGCACAACCGGACTCTCGGTCGCTTTCGACCTGCCCACCCAGATCGGGTATGATTCCGACCACCCGCTGGCCGAGGGCGAAGTCGGTAAAGTCGGTGTACCCATTTCGTCGCTGCAGGATATGGAAATCCTGCTGGACGGCATCCCGCTGGATAAAGTCAGCACATCAATGACGATTAATTCTACGGCATCGATTCTGCTGGCCATGTACATCGCCATCGCCCGCAAGCAAGGGGTAGCGGATGAAAAACTGAGCGGCACCATTCAAAATGATATCCTGAAAGAGTATATCGCCCGGGGTACCTATATTTTTCCGCCCGATGCTTCCATGCGCATCATCACCGATATATTTAAATACTGCAATGAATACCTTCCGCGCTGGAACACGATTTCAATTTCCGGCTATCACATCCGCGAAGCCGGTTCCGATGCCGTTCAGGAAGTCGCCTTCACCCTCTCCAATGCCATTGCCTACGTTGAAGCCGCCATCGATGCGGGATTGGATGTCGATGATTTTGCATCCCGCCTGTCGTTTTTCTTCAACGCTCATAATAACCTGTTCGAAGAAGTGGCCAAATACCGGGCGGCACGGCGCATGTGGGCCCACATCATGAAAGAGCGTTTCGGGGCAAAAAAAGTGAAATCCATGTTGCTGCGTTTTCACACCCAGACCGGGGGCAGTACCCTTACCGCACAGCAACCGCAAAACAATATCGTAAGGGTTACGCTGCAGGCGCTGGCAGCGGTACTGGGAGGTACGCAATCGCTGCATACCAACTCCTTCGATGAAGCGCTGGCGCTGCCGACAGAGGAGTCGGTGCAGGTTGCCCTTCGCACTCAGCAGATCATCGCCCATGAAAGCGGGGCCGCCGATACCGTTGATCCGCTGGCCGGATCCTACTTTATCGAAAAACTAACCGATGAGATCGAACAACGTGCGAAGGAATATATCGACACTATCGATAAAATGGGCGGCTCCATTGAAGCAATCAAAAAGGGATTTTACCAGGATGAAATCACACGCTCCGCTTACAACTATCAAAAGGCCATTGAAGACGGTGACAAAACGATTGTCGGGGTAAACAAGTATCAGGCCGAGGAGAAACCGCCCGCCGATATACTGAAGATTGATCAGCAAATGACGGAGCGTCAGGTCCGGCGGGTTAAACAGCTGAAACAGGAACGGGACAATGAAAAAGTATCGGAAAAACTTGCAGCACTTGCCCGCGTAGCTGCAGGAACCGAAAACCTGATGCCGGCAATTATTGACTGTGTGGAGGTCTACGCCACACTGGGCGAAATTGCCGGGAAACTACGTGAAGTATTCGGCGAGTACACCGAAGGCGGCGTATAGCTGTTACATGCCTACCTTTTTTTTTAATCGATCCCACCATTCGGGCTTCAGCAGAAAAACCGCGACACCGATCAGCAGTAAACCGGGTATAACAGGTACAATAAGGCCGAATAAGCCGATAATTATCAGTGCTGCAGCCAGCCACTTCTTTTTACGTGCAAATTCAACAATATCTTCCCACAGCGGTTTATCGTTCATTTATTATCCCCGGTGTTTTTATTGTAGTACAGAATTCGTGCGGGAAAGTTGCAGATCAATCGATCAAAAGTGAAAACTCCATTGAAGGTACCGAATTGGTAATGGAGTCGACGGAAATATAATCAACACCGGTTTCGGCGATTTCGCGTATGTTTTTGCTATGCACCTCGCCGGTCGCCACCACTTCCGCTGCACCGTCGATTAGTTTTACCGCTGCATGCATTTGTACCGTATCCATGTTGGTCAGCATGATACGGTCAACCCCTGACAACAGGGCGTCTTTTACATCCTTCAGTTCTGACGCCTCCACTTCAACTTTGGCGGAAATCCCGGTTTGAATCATGAAATGCCTGGTCTGTTCAACGGCTTTTTTGATGCTGCCGGCTGCGCGGATATGGTTTTGTTTGATCAGCACCAGGTCGTACAAACCCATGCGATGGTTCACGCCGCCGCCTGCAACAACGGCCTCTTTTTCCATTACGCGCAGCAGGGGCATGGTTTTGCGTGTGTCGGTTATTTTCGCTTTGGTTCCTTTGATCAGCTTTACGAAATAAGCGGTTAGTGTGGCTACGCCTGACAAATGCCCCAGGAAATTCAGTGCCACTCTTTCAGCCTTCAGCATCGAGGCGACACGGCCGGAAAGGTTCATAACCACCGTACCGGCTGTAACCCGGTCACCCGGCATGAAATTCTTTTTAATTCGTAGCTGACCGTCAATATTTCTGAAAACCTGGTCGGCAACAACCATCCCGGCAATAACCGCCTCCTGTTTGGCAATTATTCTGGCGCTGCCCCGCCGCCCCTGATCGATGGTCGCGTCCGTAGTAATATCTCCGCGCCCGATGTCTTCCAGTAAGGCTCGTTCGATTATATCATGTAACGACTTATCCATTTATTTCGTTTCCGCCCTTCAATCGCACATTTACTTTGTTTCAATAAAATCGGGCAAGTATGTTTATTTTCTTCGAGTCGGGTAAGTATGGAAAAAATAGTAAAAAATTTCAAATTTCCCAAATGCAGAGTTCCCTTTTTTTACCTATTGATTTTGAAATCTGCAAAGGCTAAGTCTTTTGACTTTAATTTGCTGACCACCGGGAATTTATACACGATGAAAAAATGGCGTAAAGTTCATATTTTTGCTTTCGGCTACTGGCGCTGGCTCAGTACCCTTTCGGCACTGGTTATTATCATTATTTCTGCGACCGGAATTTTACTGGAGCATAAAAATGACTTTTCATTTATGGATCGTATGCGCATCAGTACCGCCTGGCTGCCGGACAGTTATCAGCAGCGCCTGATCGAAATCCGCAAGCAACAGGGAACGCTCGGGCTTTATAAAGACGACAGCGGCAGTGTTCCCCTTTCATGGGTCGTGTACGACCTGCATGCCGGTATCTTTTTCGGAGAATATGCCGTATATTATTACGATTTTATCGCCGCGGCCCTGATCGTTTTGTCGGTCACGGGCATTTATATGTTTTTTATCTTAAATCCAAAATTTAAAAAAAGGAGTACAAAATGAAATCAAAATGGATGACAGCAAGTGTATTCATTCTGACGGTTCTGCTGGTATTTTCCTGTGGAAAAAAGGAGGAAACACAGCAGAAAACCGAGACCAGTGTAAAAACCTACGGTGCGGAAATGACAATGAACGCCGCAACGTCGCTGGCGGAACTGTACCAGCACCCGGAACAGTACGAAGGCAAAGAAGTTCGGCTGGACGGGCAGATAATCGATGTTTGCCAGAAAAAGGGATGCTGGCTGAAACTGAAACAAGGTGAATATGATATCACCGTACGGTTTAAAGATTATGCTTTTTTCGTTCCAAAAGACGGCGCCGGCAACCTGGTTTCCGTACAGGGAATTTTCAGCACGAAAACCGACAAACATGTTGAAGAAGAAACGGCCGCACAGGGCGCCGAAGTTAAGGAAGAAAAGCCGTCCTATTCTTTTACGGCCAGTTCGGTTGTTATAAAGGAAAAGAGCGAAAGCTGATCGCCGAACAATGTATAATTACCATCATTTTACGGCTCCCTTCGGAAAGCGGCTGTACCTGGCCGCTTCCGAAAAGGGGCTGTGCAGCCTCACGTTTCACTCGAATGACAATGCTTTTTTCCACTGGTTCAAAAGTAAATTCGGTCAAATACCAGATAAGTTTCCCGCCGCAGAATTGAAAACGGCAACCGGGGAAATCAAAGCCTATTTTGAGGGTACGAACAGGGATTTCACGGTTCCGCTGGATTTACAGGGCACTGATTTTCAGATACAGGTGTGGCGGCGGTTGCTTCAGATTCCCTTTGGGCAGACATGTACCTACGGCCGGATCGCCGAAAAGCTGGGGGGAAGAAAACTGAGTCGTGCCGTGGGACTGGCCAACGGCAGTAATCCGATCTCAATCATTGTGCCCTGCCACCGGGTCATTGGCAGCAACGGCAACCTGACCGGTTATGGCGGTGGAATTGAAGTAAAAAGATGGCTGCTATCCCATGAGGGCTGCACCCTGTTCCCCTGATCAGTCCCAGAGAACCCAGTTTACCCCGAACCGCCAGCGCTGGAACAGTTCTCCGTAGCCGTTAATTATCTCATATTCTTCGGCAAACTGATTATCCATTTCAAAGAAAATCCTGGCAGTTTGTACTGTGCCTACAATTTTCCAATTGAAGATGCTGTAGGCGGTTGTAATGTCTTTCCCCGGATAAAAGCGTTCCAGACGCGGTTCGTAGTTTATGGCCGTGTGGCGGTCGTAGTAGTAGATGCCGGCAACTGCGTCAACTTTTAAAGCACCTTTCAACCAGACATCGTTGAAACGCAATTGTATATGTGCACTGCTGCGCGGCGTGAGATACTCATCAGCGAACAGATAGTGCCCCCCTGCTGCGAGACGGAATTTCCATAATTGAATGTTGGCAGCTATTCCGAAAGCGGCAAAATCCCGGGTTTCAAAGCGGTTGACGAAACGGGTGCTGTCCCAAATGATTTCGTTGTTGATGCGCGTATACTGTCCTTTCATTTCGACACTCCACCAACCGTTATCGATTCGGTATTCTCCGGCGAATGAAATATGTTCTTCGGGCGTTAACAGGCTATTGCCGAAAAGGGAATCAAAACTGAAAAACAGTTCGTTGACGACCGGGAACCGTACGCTGCGGCCAGCGGAAAGCTTCAGTTCGTGATTTTCCGCCGGCTTGACATCGGCTATCAGCGATGTCGAAAGCTGCGGATTAAACAGACGGTGCAGATCAAGCTGTGCCCGCGTTGTCAGTTCGATTTGTGAAAGAAACGGAATCCGCAGTTGCAGGTAGGCATTGGCCGCCGTCGGATAGTGTGATTTTTTATATGCCACTCCGTTAATACGCGGCACGATGGCTCCGGCCCCCACAAGAATTTCATTTTTTCCTAGAAACAGGTTATAATTGACATCCGCTCCCCACTTCTTCTGTTTGGTATAAACGCGGTAAGGAGAGCCGGAATCCCTGAATCGGCGGGAAACATAATTGTTAAAAAGAACAGCATGTACGCGTTGCCCGGTGGAATCGTTTTGTATCCAGGTAGCATCAATAAAATAATCATCCCGCAATTCAACGTGGCGCGGAAAAGCAATTTCCTGCGGAAAGTCAAGAGCGGTCATGCCGGCACGAACCCGGTTTAAAAAGAACTGACCGCGTACATAGAATTGCGGATTGTATTGCCAGGTTACTTCCCCGCGGTAATTCTGATGCTGGGCGTTCCCGCCCTGAATGCTGCCGTCGTACAGGCTGTTAATGCCGCCGAGCTGCACGGCAAAGGATTCACTGACAGGCTGAACAAAGGAAATATCCAGGTCCGAATAACCGAAATTGCCCTGTTTGTACACTATCCGTGTCCACGAGGCTTTCGTGTGCCGGCTGTCCGGCGTTACATATATACTCGCGGCCGAACCCATTCCCAGGTTCTGCATCTGTCCGACGGCGATACTGCTTTCAATATTTCGAATAAAATTAAGTGGAATATGCTGGCTGTTGTACATGCCGTGGGTAAGGTCATTCATTAAAACCGAACCGAAAAAAAATCCGGCCTGTTGCGGGTAGCGATTGACCGGTGCGATATATGCCGGTCTGCCCCTTTCTTTAAAATGGAATACTTGCCACATGGGTTGCGTGCGGAAGATGTCGCTCATGTCCATATAATTTATCAGTTTTTCATCTGAACGATGAAAAAGCGGAGCCTCGCTTTTTTCCCCGCGCGCGTGCATGCGGTTTGAGGAATCGTACCAGTAAACGGCGGAATTGATGGCCTGGGTTTTAAGCGTTTCCGGTGTAGCAAATAGAGATTGTGTGGTATCTTCGGGCGCCTGGATCACCTGTTCTTTTTTCGGCTTTTTTGGAACCCGTCTCTTTTTTTTTGGCTTTTCTTTTTCCTGCGCAACGGCTGCAGCAGATAACAGCAGCAGGAAAATTATCAGCAGTTTTATAACTAAAGCAGACTTTTTCAATTCAAAATCCGGATGATAAAACAGCCGTAAGCTTAAAACAGTTGCAGCAATATATCAAGGGGTTACGGACCTCTTTTTCCGGGATTATTTTGCACGAACACACCCAGGTCCGGTATTCCGCAAAAAACGACGACCGGGGGATGAATCTTTTTCTTCTTCACTGTTTTATTGCCGTGTCAGAATAAACCGGCCCGATACCCCTGAGGTATGGTCAACGAAACTTCCTGCCAGTTGTAACCCATTTTCAGCAGGATTAAGCAGCATTGTACCCTGAGTTCCGAGAATTGTATTGTAGTTTATCTGCAAGCCTTCTTCCGTAAACATACCCTGGCCGGCTGCGGTTATGCCGTAAACCGGGCTTATTTCCTGCATATTCACATACAGACCGTTTTGCTGCAGGATATAACTCATGCCGTCGTTGGAAATATAGGTCCCGGTGACATTCACATCTACCACATCATCGGAAACCGAATTCGTATCATAATGCGACGAGTCTTCCATTTGTACATAATCTGCCAGTTCCTGCTGCAGCTGCTGTTGCCTTTCCTCTATCACCGATGAATCGATCCCGGCGATTTCTTTGTTCGATGTCGGGGAATTGAATTTCAGCTCGACTCCGGCAAAGGAAAAACTTTCAAGCAAATTTCCTTTGAACAAAGTATAAAGGACTACAATAACCAACAAGCCGCTAAGTACATACCAGAAAAAATTCTTTCCCGAAAGCGTTCCCTGTTTGGAGTTTTCCGATGACATGACATCCCCCGTTTTTGAAATAGTTACTTCCAGGGGTCACTTAACGCAGATTTCAGGAAAATAATTCTCAGAAAGGAGATCGACGCCGGCAAAGTGTGCCGGTTATGATGTAAGGTGTGAAAAGTGATGGGTGATGAGAATTTGAGTATTGAGCAGGGATATTTCATTTGTTAATGAAACATTGTTGATTCAGGTTTCCGGATTACCGGGAATTAATCCCCTTTTTGCAAATCCCTTATATGTAAAAATCTTACCCTCGGAACGGCATCACATAAAGACCTGAAGATTTTGCATCACGGAAGGAAAGCGTACTTCAATAAACCCTTTGCCCCGGGCGACACCCGTCAGAAAAAAAATCCGGTACCCGGATACCTGATTCCCCTAGTTATTCGGCGCTTTGCGTAACAGGTTCCGCCGATGCTTCTCCTTTGCTGAGATACAGTGCCGTAAGTTTTTTAAAATACAGGCGCATATCGTCAAAAACCGTATAAGCCCAGGGCACCGCCACCAGCGAAATCATCGTCGAGGTCATCAGGCCGCCGATAATCGTACGCCCCATCGGTGCATAGGGGATACCGATCATGGCTGCATTGCCGACGGCCATCGGAATCAGTCCGCCGATGGTCGTGAAGGCGGTCATCAGAATCGGACGGAACCGGTGCCTTCCCGCTTCGATGATCGCGTCGTAACGCGAATAGCCCTCACTTCTCAGACGATTTACCAGGTCGATTAATACGATGGCATTGTTCACTACGATGCCGACCAGTATTATAAAGCCGATCCGGCTCATGATATCGACCGGTGTATCCGTCAGAAACAGAATCCAGAATGCTCCGAAAAAGGAGAACGGAATGGAGACAATAACCGAAAGCGGCAGTACGAAAGATTCAAATAGTATACCCATGAGCAGGAAAACGAACGTGCCGGAAAGAATCAACGCGAATTGTTGACTCTCATTGCTTTCGTCCATTCTCCGTGAGCGTTCGCCGAGACTCCACGTATAGCCGTAGGGCATTTCAAAGCCCTGCATGGCGCGTGTTACCCTGCCCTTCAGTTGCTCAACATTTTCCATGGTGGAAACGGCTTTCACGGCAAGAAATGTTTTTCCGTTCTCTCGCTGAATTTCCCCGAATCCCTTGTTGATCGCAAAAGTCGCCACGGCATCCAGCGGAATCTCCGCGCCGTTTTCACTGAAAAAAGTCAGATTGCGCAGTTGGTACAGGTTACGCCGGTCATCTTCCCGCAGCTGAATGCGTACGTCGATTTCCTTTTCTTCGGTCTGGTATTTCGGTAACGGAATTCCGCGCAGGGCATATTGTACGGTCCCGGATATTACCTGTGGTGATATTCCGTACTTCTTGGCCTGCTCCCGTTTGATGTGCAGATGAATTTCATCAGCACCCTTTTCCGCGTCGGTCTCGAGACTGATGATTTCTTCAATAGAAGCCATGCGCCGCTCAACTTCCCTGGCCAGGGTGGTCAGGGTGCCTGTGTCGTCTCCGTAAAGCATGACGGTCAGCGAGGCGTCATCGTTTCCCTCCCGACGCCAGTTGGTGCGGATCGTAACTCCGGGAAATTTGGGTAACCGTTTTTTAATATCTTCTACCACCTCTTTACGGTTCATTATTTTCTTTTCCTTGAGGCCGGTCACCAGCGCGATATTCTCCACAAGCACATCATACCATTCCCGGACTTCATTCGGCTTTAAAAATACGCGAATTTGCCCCCAGTTGTGAGAATAACGCGTATTTATATTCCGGATGTTGTAAATATCTCTTTTGACATTAATGGTATCTTCCACCGCATCGAAGACCCGTTTCGTATCGTCGATGGTAAAATTTTCCGGCAGTTCAAACCAGAGTCGAAAATCGTTTATGTTGCCCTGACTGTCGTCGGTCGAAGGAGTATTGCCGGAAGCGTAAATCATCGAACCCATCAGCAGGATCAGGATTACGAATGTCTCCATCCGATGCGTAACGGACCAGCCTAAAATTTTGCGATACAGGTTGTTTGTCCGAGTGATAATGCGCGGTTCCTTAACTTCTTTTTTGCTGACGATACGGGTGGCAGCCAGGGGGATGAATATCATGGCTACAAAGAGCGAAGCAATCAGAGAAATGATAACCGGCATACCGATACGAAACATGTAGAACCGGAATCCGGCGCTGTCGTTCATCAGGATCAGGGGTAAAAACACCACCACGGTGGTCATGGTCGCCATGGTCACCGCCAGCCCTACTTCACTGGTGCCCCACAGCGCAGCTTCTTTGCTGCTCTTGCCTTCCGACCGCTTGCGGTAAATATTTTCCAGTACTACAATGGAATTATCGACAACCATTCCAACCGATATCATCAGTCCCATCATCGTAATAACATTTAACGTCCAGCCCATGAAATACAGTACGGTGATGGTGATCAGTACCGACAGGGGTATTGCCAGGTTGACGATGATGGTCATTCGAAAACGGCGCAGAAAGAAAAAAAGTACGGACAGGGCAAAAAAGCCCCCCCAGATGCCTGCGCTGCGCAGGTTGTCAACCGATTCTTCGATATACTGACCCTGGTTAAAAAGAATTTCAATTTCAAAGCCGGACAGTTTCGCATCGTTTTTGATTTCGTTTTCAAACTTTTCATTCAGAACATGGGTAAGGGCTACGGTATTGGCCATTGATTCCTTGAATACGCCGAGACTGATCGCTTTTTTTCCATCTATCGATTGCCGCCAGCGACGTTCGGGTACATCATAGGTAACCTCGGCCAGGTCTTTCAGACGCAGGTTGGTACCACGTACGGGCAGATTGCGGATATCTTCCAGCGAACGAAATTTTCCGATGGATCGCACAAATATCTTGCGGTTTCCTTCTTCCACAAAGCCGCTGGATATATTGAAATTATCGGCGCGTAATCTTTGTATCACATCATACAGGTTGATTCTGTAACTTTTTACCTTGTTCTGGTTAATCAAAATCTGAATTGATTTTTCCTCGGCACCCCAGATCTCTACTTTGGCCACCCCGTCCACTCTTTCCAGTACTTTCTGAATGCGTTGTTCCACCAGGAAATAGGCGTCTTCCTGCGGTTCCTTTTCAATCAGGGCAACCCACATGATCGGTTCATCTTCGTTACTCCATTTACGAACATACAAGCGTTCGATATCATCCGGCAGTTCCGACTTTACCCGGTCCATTCGGTCGCGCAGCTGACTGTATGCCAGGTCCATGTCGGTTTCCTGTTCGAAACGCAGCATGGTCCAGCAGCCGTTGCTGCTGCTGCTTGTGTACACCCGCTTCACACCGCTGATGGTCTGCACCATTTCTTCAATGGGTTTGGCGATCTGCTCTTCAACTTCTTTCGGATTGGAATTCGGATAGGGTGTCCACACTCCCAGAAACGGCGGACTGAAACCGGCGGGCATCAATTCAACCGCGATTTGCGTAGAAGCGATATAACCGACTACCAGCAGAGCAACGAGACTCATCAGAACCGTCACCGGACGGTTAACGGCAAACCGGGGCAACAGGCTGGATTTATCTTGTTTCATATATCGCTCCTTTTGAAATTCTTTTTACCTGACTCATTCTCAATCGTTCCGATCCACCAGGTAATAAACCGTGGGGATAACCACCAGGGTTAAGATCGTTGAGGTGATCA
Organism: Calditrichota bacterium; assembly: GCA_024277055.1. GTDB lineage: Bacteria > Calditrichota > Calditrichia > JAJRVZ01 > JAJRVZ01 > JAJRVZ01. The sequence continues at coordinate 375 of JAJRVZ010000247.1, read as the reverse complement.
GTCCGACAATCACCGTGATCGCCATCGGCGTACGGATTTCAGCGCCGTCGCCCAGCCCCAGCGCCATGGGCAGCAAGCCCAGCACCGTTGTCGAGGTCGTCATCATAATCGGCCGCAGGCGAACCCGCCCGGCCGTGATGATGGCATCTATCTTCTTCAATCCGCGGCCGCGCAACTGGTTGATGTAATCCACCAGAACGATGGCGTTGTTCACTACGATTCCCGCCAGCATGATCGCACCGAGAAAAACCACAACACTCACCGAAATATTCAGCACATACAGAAACAGGATCACGCCGATAAATGCCATCGGTATGGTAAAAATAATAATGAACGGATGTACCAGCGATTCGAACTGCGAGGCCATAACAATAT
>JAJRVZ010000246.1 GCA_024277055.1 Calditrichota bacterium | reverse complement strand
CCCCCTGTTTTCACGTATCATCGCAATAATCGATGCCTTTGAAGCCATGGTTTCCGACCGGGTTTACCGAAAGGCGCTAAGTAAAGAAAAGGCGATTGCCGAAATCCGGCAAAATGCAGGTACCCAGTTTGACCCGGAACTGGTGGAAATTTTTACACAGGTAATTCTTTATGATCGACACCAGCCGCAGATTAGAAATACCTTTTTCATAAACGACCGTTCGGGCGAGGTCCTCGATATTTTTAATAAGTGGCTCTGCAGAATTCCAAACGACCAGATTGCCAATTAATATTCTATAAAAAAAAGGCCGGTATTTTTAACAAAATACCAGCCTTTCAGACGCATGATAAAAATCGTTTTATGCCTGTGGATAAACGCTCACTTTTTTCCGCGACCGGTCTTTTCTTTCAAAAGTAACGACACCATCTACTTTCGCAAACAGGGTATCATCACCACCAATACCGACATTGGTACCGGGATGTATATGAGTGCCGCGCTGGCGCACTATAATTGAACCGGCGGTAACAAACTCGCCACCATAGGCTTTTACACCGAGACGTTTGGAATGGCTCTCGCGGCCGTTCCTGGAACTTCCAACACCTTTCTTATGAGCCATATTAACCCTCCTTCGTTTCGGGCTTGTCGGTTTTCACTGCTTTTTTTGCAGGCGCTTTCTTTGCCGTTGTTTTTGCAGCGGCTTTCTTTTTGGGTGCCGCTTTTTTATCTTCCGTCTTTTTAGCGGTCGAGGCTTTCGTGGCTTTTTTCTCTGCAACCGGTTTTACGGATTTCTTCGGCGTTGCCGGTTTCTTTTCCGCTGCTGCTTTTTTTACAGCCGGTTGTTTCTTCTCTGCCTTTACTTCGGCTTTTTCAGATTTGGCCTTTGGTTCAGCCTTTTTTGCCGGTGCCTTGCCGGCGCCGATACTGTTCACTTCGATCAGGGTGAATCCCTGGCGATGACCGTTTTTTTTCTGATAGCCTTTACGCCGTTTCTTTTTGAAAACGATGATTTTGGCATCGCGACCATGTTCGACAACCGTGGCGGAAACAACGGTCTTTGCTACGGTAGGCGTACCGTAGGTAATCTTTCCCTTATCATCAGCCAGCATTAACACCTGGTCGAATTCCACCTTTTTACCCGGCTCGGTACCCAGACTGGGAACTTTGAGCTTCATATCCTTTTCAACCCGGAACTGTTTGCCGGCAATTTCTACTATTGCATACATTCGCTTGCACTCCAATGCGTTAAAAAATCGAGCGTTTAATTTAAGGTTTACAAACTATTCAGTCAAGTTATTTTAAGCGTATTTCATTCTTATTTCGACGATCATAAACTTTGAATTCACGAAATCCCAGACTGTCGTCCCGAACGATATTCAATTTCATCCAGTACTTCCACATTAACTGCAAACGCCGTGAATACCGGCCGTCCATCATATAATCGTATACGTCGCCCGGCACCCGTATGGTAATTCGCCTGTCTCCCCTGCCGGCACGGTAGCGTTGCAACCAGCGTTCAATCAAAGAACTGACGGTGCTTACCGTCGGTACCCATCCGATACCGGAACAGACCGGGCATTCTTCATGAATCGTATGCAGCACACTGGGACGAACCCGCTGACGTGTCATTTCAACCAGACCGAAGCGGCTCATCGGTTCTATTTTGGTAATGGACCGGTCTTTGGCAAATTCGCGTCGTAACTCCCTGTAAATTTTCCTCTTGTTCTCATCCTGCAGAACATCAATAAAATCGATTACTATCAGGCCGCCGACATCCCGCAACCGTGCCTGCCGGGCGATCTCCCGCGCCGCCTCCAGGTCGATCTTCAACGAATTGGTTTCGTGATCTTTCCTGCCGATAAATTTCCCGCTGTTCACGTCGATGGATACCAGCGCTTCGGTCTGCTGAATCACGATATATGCCCCGTTTTTCAGCCAGACCTTCGATTGCATACTTTTATCGATTTCCGGTTCTATTTTGTAAAAATCAAAAACCGGAAGTTTGCCTCGATAGTATTCCACCTTATGCTTCAGATTCGGCGCAACATCTTTAATGTACTGGCTGATCTCACGCATGAGAATGCGCGAATCAACCACCACCCGGCTTACGTCCGGTGTAAACAGATCCCGGATCACGGACGACGCCATGCCCATATCTTTGTAAACTATGTTGGGCGCCTTCGTTTGCTGAATCTTTTTTTCGATGGAACGCCAGATTTTTACCAGGCTGTCGATATCGTTGCGAATGTCCTTTTCCGAGCGTCCTTCGGCTACCGTTCGCACGATCAGGCCGAAATTATCCGGCAGACTGCTGCGCACGATCTGGCGCAATCTTTTCTTTTCTTTAAAATTGCTGATTTTCCGGGAAATACCGATATAGCGCTGGTTGGGAATCAGGACGGCAAAACGTCCCGGAATGGATATTTGTGAGGTAATTCGTGACCCTTTTGTCCCGATCGGCTCTTTCATGATCTGGACGACAATATCCTGTCCCGCTTTCAGATGTTTTGCGGCATCCATCTCACGCGGTTGGCTTCTGCTGCTCTTTTTACCATCTTTCGGGCTGTCGCCGTTTTCTTCACCGTCTTCATCCATATCCAGCATCACATGGCTGCTGGCATGATCGTAATCCGAAAAATGCATGAAAGCATTCTGTTCGTGCCCGATATTGACGAAAACGGCCTGCATTCCCGGCAAAACCCGACTTACTTTCCCTTTGTAAATATCGCCTACCTGCCGCTGATTCTCCGGCAATTCGACGAACAATTCCACGAGTGTTCCGTCTTCCAGAATGGCAATACGGGTTTCTTCACTGGTAGCGTTAATAATAATTTCTTTTTTCATCCGTGCTCCTTAAAAATTCCATCCGGTCAGGAGCACCAAAGAGGAACCTAGTCTGTTTCCAGAGGCGAAATCAGTTTTCCGTTTTTACGTATCAGCTGGCTTCTTCTGTGCACCGGCAACGATTGCCAGGTCTCCCGCGGACCGCCCAGCATCGATTCCAGAATTTCATCGATACGACCGGTTCTTCCATCCCGGTAACGCGTACGGATCCGCAGACTGCCGTTGGTGCGCTGCATCGATTCGATGAACGGCCGGATATTGATTTGCTTCTGCCGCCCTTTCACCCTGCGTTCAACCAGGATTTCGTCGCGATTCAGATAATTCTCAACATCCTGCTGATCCAGCTGTCGCCCGTGCAGGGCGATTTCATACTCAGCGCCGGAAATACTGGAAGAAAGCGAATCATTCTTCTGAATTAATTCTCTGACTTCCCTGACCTGCAGACCTTCCGGTAACCGCGGATTCAGATCTGCCATCAAGTGCCCTTTATATCGGGAATCGATTTCAAAATCCGCAAACTCCGCTTCACTGGAATATCCCAGCGCCAGTGGCTGTCCGAACGACATTTTCGGTCGCGGATTATAGCCTTCACTGTACAGCACGGGGACACCGGCCTGCCGGCAGGCACGATCAAAAGCGCGCATCACATCCAGATGCCCCAGGTAGCGGGCATACCCTTCCTTCGAAAAGCGCAGACGGAATACTTTCTTTTTAATCGATTCCTTCCGCACTTCGGTGTTCGGAACATCCCTGCTCTTTTCAGGGGTTTTGGATTGCCCTTTACCGTCATTGATTTGATGCAGATCGAGATTGGTGTAACATTCCGCGAATTCACGGAACCCGTTTTTGCGCTGGATCCCACAACCGAAACAGGTGCCGTCCTTACAGTCAATAATAGTGACTTCTTCGTAAGCGTTTTTTCGCTCACGTTCAAGGAAATGCCGCGTTACTCCCTTGTCGATATGCTCCCAGGGCAGGGGCAGTTCTGACGGGATTTCTCTGGTATAGAAATCCATTTGCAGGTTATTGACTGTAAATGCTTTCCGCCAGATTTCGTATTTAAACGATTCATCCCATCCGTCAAAACGGGCGCCGTTTTGCCAGGCATTGAAAATAACCCGGTTCAGTCTGCGATCGCCGCGCCCGAGGATGCATTCCACCTCGGATATTTCCGGATCGCGCCAGCTGAATTTGACCTGCCGGAAACGGTACAATCGTTTTTTGAGCAGGCCGATCTTCTGTAAAAACTCCTCTTTGGTGTCCTGACGTTCCCACTGAAACGGTGTGTGAGATTTCGGAGAGTGCGGCGATACCGATACATTAAACCCCACCCTTCCGTACGGTCTGCTGATTTCAACGACCTTTTCAATCAGGTCGGCGATTGCAGAAACATCTTCCATCGTTTCCGTGGGAAGTCCGATCATAAAATAAAACTTTAATAATTTCCAGCCGTTTTCCAGGGCAATCGTAACCGCCTTCAGCAAATCTTCGTCGCTGATATTTTTATTGATCACCCGGCGCAGCCGGTCGCTCCCCGCTTCGGGGGCAAAAGTAAAACCACTCTTGCGGACGTTGCGTGCAAACTCGGCGATCTCTTCGCTGAAACTGTCCAGCCGCATGGACGGGAACGATATGTTCACCTGTTTGCCTTCGAGTGCAATCCGCTCTTTGCGCATCAGTTCGTTTAACGCCGAATAATCCGAAATAGATAGGGACAGGAACGACAATTCTTCGTACCCCGTATTGGCCATGGCCTTCAGCGTGTAGTCAACGATCTCTCCGTCGCTGCGTTCACGGGTCGGACGGTAAATCATCCCTGCGTTACAGAACCGGCAGCCTTCCGTACATCCGCGCATTACTTCAACCGCCAGACGGTTGTGGGCAACCTCAATCAACGGCACCAGCGGCTTTTCCGGATAATACTCGTTTCTGAGTTCCGGTAAAATCTGCGTTTTGATAACCGGCGGCACATCGTCGATCCGGGTTTGCAATCCGGAAAATTCACCGGCCTCATCGTAAGCGGCCTCGTACAGGGACGGAACATAAACTCCGCGCAACCGGGATAGGCGCAGCAATTTTTCTTTCCGGCTGCATCCTTCCTGCTTTGCCTGTATGATGGTCCGGCATACTTCTTCAATCCCCTGCTCCGCATCACCGATATAAAAGGCATCGATGAAATCGGCGACCGGTTCCGGATTACAGCTGCAGGGACCGCCGGCCAGGATCAGCGGATCGCCTTCAGCACGATCCTTCGACCACAGGGGAATCCGTGCCAGATCGAGCATCGTCAGGATATTTGTGTACGTCAGTTCGTACTGCAACGTAAACCCGATCACATCGAATTCACTCAACGGCGTAAACGACTCGAGTGAATGCAGGGGAATTTCGTGCCTGCGCAGTAATTCGTCCATGTCGTGCCACGGAGCAAACACACGCTCGGCCCACACCTCGTCCATCCGGTTGAGCAGGTGGTAGAGAATACCTATAGCCTGCGAAGACATTGCGATCTCATACACTTCCGGAAAGGCGATGGCAAAACGTAACCGCACCGCTTCGAGTGGTTTGTGAATGGTATTGATCTCGTTACCCAGGTAACGTCCGGGACGAGAAACAAACGGTAATACCGATCTATCCAAAATGGTTTTAATGGTCTTGTTTTTCATAATTTCATTTCCCCCTGCCGCCGACATATTTGAATTTGTCGCCGTTGTGCGAACTTTCCGCCCGCAAAAATCCGCTTAAATTACGTATTCTGAATTATTTCTGCAAGGTCAATTATAAATGCCCTCAGGCTAAACAATGTTTATCATTGGATTATTTCCATGAATATGATTACATTACAAACGTTACTTCCCCGTGTAAAATGTCGGAGTTTTACTGTGATGAACCGAGTCCTTTTTCTTTTCTTCTGGCTGCTGTCGGCCTGTTTTCCCGTAATCGCAAAACAGGCTGATCATAAGATGATTGTGATTGCGGGATCCGGTGTCCCCGGTTTTTTGGACGGGGTTGGCCGGGAAGCGCAGTTTAACAAACCGATCCGCCTGTCAGCTTTTAAAGTGAATTCCATTCTGGTAGCCGATATTTTTAACCATGCCATT
>JAJRVZ010000245.1 GCA_024277055.1 Calditrichota bacterium | reverse complement strand
CTTTCCCAGTTTATAAATAAATATATGCTCATTAACAAGTTGAGCCAGATCCTTATCGCTGGAAACGATGTAAGCATGAACGTCCTCATTTGCATAGCGCCTGCACAGCGTGCCGATGATATCATCCGCTTCATATCCGGAAAAATCCAGCAAATTCATATTCAGTGTTTCAAGCGCCTGGATCAGGCGTGGATAGGTGGCAGCCATTTCTTCCGGCATCTTCTCGCGGGTCGCCTTGTACGGTACATAAATATCGTGCCGGAATGTCGGCTCTTTGGTATCAAAAACAATGGCAAGATACTCCGGGCGCTCGTTCTCAATTATTTTGAAAAGTGTGTTCAGGAATCCGAAAGCGGCACTGGTGTTTTCACCCTTCGAATTGATAAGCGGGTTGCGAATGAAGGCAAAATAGCTGCGATAAAATATTGCCGACCCATCGATGAGAATCATTTTTCTGGCAGGCATGGTCTGGATCTCCCTTTGTACTGATAGAATAGTGGACCGGAATTCAAATCTCGATAATCGTCACACCCGTATCCCCTTCACCGTAATTACCCAACCGGTACGACTTAAAGCGTTTGCTCTTTTTCAGATAATCATGAATTCCCTTGCGCAGCGAACCCGTTCCTTTGCCGTGAATAATTCGTAACTCTTTCCATCCACTGTGTAAGGCATCATCCAGATAGCGTTCCAGTTCCATTATTGCTTCTTCCCGCTGCATACCGCGCAGGTCGATTTCGTTTTTAGTTTCGGTGATACTTGTGGATATTTGAACCGGTTGGGTCTTTTTACTTTTTTTCCCCTGTTTCAGTTCAAGGTCGGAAAACGGAAGAATCAGTTTCATTCCCTTGCTGATCAATTCAACTTCGCCCCGCTCTCTGAAAATCTGGCCGATTTCCCCCGTTATCCCGAATCGGGCACTTCCGGCCGGTTGTCCTGTTTCCAAATCCTCAATCGACAGGGTGGATGGTTTTTGATTTTCCGCACCGCCGGTTGCTGCCATTTTCTTTAATTCGGCTATTCGCTGTCGCCCCTTTTTAATTACCAGCGGATCACCCTGAGATTCGCGAATCTCACGAATGGTATTTTCTATGGTCCGATTAACGGTCGCCAGAATCTTCCCGGCTTCCTCTTTTGCTTCGCGTTCCAGTTTCTTCCGGTTCTTTTCAAGCGCTTCGTTTCTGGTGCTGTACAAGGCCCGAAGTCCTTCAACTTCTGTTTCTTTTATGGACAACTCACCGGTACGCCGTTCATATTCCTGTTTGATTTTTGCCAGTTCAACAATTAGGGATTCCAACTCCGAATGACTGCTACCGGAAATTTCTTCCGCACGACGCAGCAAAGTTTCGCTTAATCCCATACGCCGTGAGATTTCAAAGGCATAACTGCTGCCCGGCACCCCGCTTTCCAGAACAAATTTCGGTTCCAGTTTTTGCGGATCGAATTGCATGGCGGCGTTGGTTACTCCTGCTTCCCGGTGGGCGAATGATTTTAATTCGCTGTGATGCGTGCTGACCAAAGTTTTGGCTCGAGACTTTTTTAATTCCTCAAGAATCGCCACGGCCAGAGCTGCCCCTTCTGCAGGGTCTGTTCCCGCACCGATTTCATCAATTAAAACCAGTGAACGGTCACTTACCTGTCCCAAAACCGTTTTCAGCTGCGTCAGATGTGAACTGAAAGTACTCAAATCATTTTCGATGGATTGTTCGTCTCCTATAACCGCAAAGATTCGTTCACACACCGGAAAACGACTCCCTCTGGAAACCGGGATATGGATTCCACATTGAAACATAAGCTGCAAAAGACCCACGGTTTTCAGGGCCACCGTCTTTCCGCCGGCATTGGGACCGCTTATAATCAGAATATGCTGCTCCCGATCCATTTTTAAAGACAAAGGAACGGCATTCCTGCCCAGCTTGTTCAATAAAAGAGGATGGTATCCGTTTTTGATTTCCCAACGGAACTCAGCATTGATTTCAGGCGTTGCGGCGTTTGTTTCCCGGGAATACCGGGCCCTGGCCTGCAGGGTATCCAGATGAACCGACAGTTCGAAATTCGCCAAAATCTCCGTAGTTTTTTCCCTGATCCTGTCGGCCAGATTCCGCAGTATCCGTATGATCTCGTTTTGTTCGTGAATATACAGTTGGTGCAACTGATTATTCATTTGCACAACTTCCATCGGTTCGACAAACTGTGTTTTGCCGGTTCCCGACTGGCCGTGAACAATTCCCGGTATCTTATTCACCGAAAATTCACGCACCGGCAATACCAATCGGCCCTCACGCAGGGTAATATAATCTTCCTGCAAATGCTCCGACTGTTTGCGCATGATGCGCTCCAGTTTCACATGTACCTGCTTGCTGATGAAGGCAATTTCCTTGCGTATCGCTTTCAATTCCTGACTGGCGTTATCATATATTTCACCGGAGGGTTCAATGGTACTGTGCATTAAATTCGAAAGGTTTACAAGCGGATCCAAATTCGCGGCAAGGTCGGCCAGAAGAGGAAATCGCTCTGCCTGCTTTAAAATGAAACGCTGCAGTTCCCGGCACAAGTCGAGAAATGACAGAACTTTCTGGCAATCTTCCACTTCGAGGAAACTGTTCAGCGGCTCAATTTTATTCAACAGCGGCCGCATATCTTCAAATGCATACAGCGGCATTCCACCTTCACTTTCCAGAATGCCCCGCGCTTCTTCCACCTGCTGAAGCGTGGTTTTAATAGCATTTTCGTCTGCAAGCGGCTGCAGGTTCAGAACCCGGACTTTGCCGTTTTCAGCGACACAGTGATCGGCAATCAGCTGCAGCACTTTCGAAAATTCAAGATGGTCTTGTGTTTCTTTGGATGCAATCATGATCAGGATATGAATTTATCGATATGTTGACTGATGTATTGATATAGTTTGGGACCGATGGCTTCGAGAAGCGGATAAATTTGACTGTGTGCTTTCCCGGCTTTTTCAAGGTAAACATCTGAAAACGGGATCAGGTTTATTATCAGAACGGCAATACTGAGTATCAGAAGACCTTTTATAAGGCCGAAACCGGCTCCGAGTAAACGATTCAGCCAGCCAAGCATGGCAATTTTCAGGCCTCTGGTAATCCCGCCGGCAATCAGTTTTACGCCAAGATTTACGCCTATGAATACCAGCGCGAAGCCGGCGATTTCAATAATAGCGGGAGGAATGTCCGGAAGAAATCGCATAATCGCAGCGCCGGCAAGTCCCGAATAGGATGTTGCCACGAGGTAACCGGCGGCCAGTCCGATGAGTGCGGCTAATTCAAAAATAAATCCGCGAAATATACCGCGGATCAAAAAGTAGGAACTGAAAACAATAATGAATAGATCTATGGAATTCATTGACTGAGACGTGCAAGCGCTTCCCGCACCTTTGTTTGAATGACCTTGCCGTCGGCTTTGCCCTTAACACGGGGCATGATGGCCCCCATAACACGTCCCATGTCTTTTTCACCGGTTGCGCCGCTCGACGCAATGACTTCGTCAACAACAGCCTGAACTTCTTCATCGGACATCTGCCGCGGCAAATATCTCTGAATGATTTCAAGTTCGGCGGATTCGGCGTCAACCAGATCCTGTCGATTGCCCTGTCTGTACATTTCGATTGACTCCCTGCGTTTTTTTGCTGCGCTGGTCAGTACCTTCCGCACATCTTCATCCGTCAGGTCGCTTTGTTTTTCAATCCGAAAATCCTTGATTTGTGCCCTCAGGTTTCGCAGGGTATTGACAACCAGTTTGTCACCGGCCTTCATGGCCGTTTTTACATCTTCCGTAATTTTTTCTTCAATTGTCATTTTAAGTTTACCGCTGTTCCGCCATCATTTTGCGCATTTTACGTTTTGCGGCGTTCATTTTTCGTTTTTTCTGCTCACTCGGTTTCTCAAAATGTTGATGCCGTTTGATATCCGACATCAGTCCCGATTTTTCACAGGCCTTCGTAAATCGTTTAAAAGCTTTTTCAAAAGGTTCGTTGTCTCTTACCTTAATTGTAATCATAAATCACTTCACCTCATCAGTTGAATTAATTAGTTAATATACTTGTCAGGGTTTTTCAGCAGGTCAATCTCGTATTCGGATGGCGCTTTCCACGCCCTGGCACGGGCGGCTTTTTCATAATATTTAATCGCTTTCTGAGTCTGACCTTTGTTCTTATAAACCTCGCCAAGCCCGAAATTGGAACCGCCGACAATATTCTGCGAACGACTGAGTTTCACTGCATTTGTGAATGCTTTTTCCGCATCATTCCATTTTTTTAATTTCAGATAAGTGTTCCCGAGCCGGAAATAATACTTCCCGCGCAAAGACTTTTTGCGGGCCGTTTTTACCGCTTTCGTGAAAGCTTCAGCGGCCTCAGACAGCTTGTTCACTTCCTGCAGTGAAATACCGAGAATATTAAATGCCAAGTCATATTTCGGATTTAATTCCGTAGCCTTGCGCAAATAAGAAATCGCCTGTGAATATTTTTTCTGTTGAAAATACGCTTTTCCGACCCCGTAATTCGCTTTCGCCGAATTTTCGTTCATGGCAAGTACGGCATTATAGCTGTTCAGGGCATCATTAAAGCTTTCCTGTGCCAGATAGAGATTTCCGAGAGCGATGTAGGCTTTTTCGAATTTCGGATCAATTTCGATAGCTTTTCTAAAAGCATTTATTGCTTCATTAGGCTTACCGAGTTTTTTATATGTATAACCCATCATGTAAAAAGCCTGCTGAAACTGTGGATCGGCTTTTACAGCTTCCTGATACTGATCAAGAGCTTCCGAGTATTTTTGCTGCTTTACCAGGTTGTTTCCTTTGTTATATGCATTGCCCGCTTCGGGACTTTTCGAATCCTGAGCCAGTAAATTACCTGCAATCAGACTAAATGCAACAAACACTACAAACAAAAATTTCACGCTATCCGCCTCCTTTATGAATTTGTGTTTGACGAAATGTTTAATATAAAAAGCTTATAGAATTATATCAACTTAAATTTGAACCAAAAGCAATAATTACTTTATTCCCCTGCCATCTGTTTTTTTATCTCTTCTTCGATGGCAAACATAGCATCGGGAATGTTGACATAGTTGGTGGTGCGAATATTCATTGAGTTGACGATCTTATCCAGAGCCTGCAAGACCATTGTTATACGCGAGGTTTCTTTCAAACTGATCTTCACCAGTTTTTTTGCTTTATCCAGGCTGTCGGGATATTGCTGACACAGTTGAGCATATCCGAATATCGTAGTTGTGGAATTATTGATGTAATGGGCAAGCGTAGTAAGTGTCTGCCCCAAAGTTTCGACACGGGCACGAACCAGTTCATTTTCGCGCTCCTTTGCGGCAAGCTCTTTACGGCGTACATAATCTTCGTACATTTTAACCACGGCCGCCGGCAGTCTGTTTATTACATCCGGAGACTTGATCAAATAATCATTGGCTCCGCTTTTCAATGTATCGATGACCGTTTCGAGGGTATTCTGTCCTGTTACCATGATAACCGGGGCATCGGTTTGCCGGCGTATTAACCGTAACAGTTCATCTCCCGTGCAGTCCGGTAAATTAAAATCCAGAATGATCACATCATAAAGATCCAGATGTACCTGCTCGACTTCCGTCCGGCTACCGGCAATGCTTACGGTAATTCCGAGCTCTTCCGAGAGAATGTCTTTTTCAAGAAAGGCGTAATCCTCGTCATCTTCGATCAACAGAACATTTTTAAGTTCGCTGTTTTCATTGCCGGGGGGCAAATTTTCACCTCAATTCAACTCAGGTTCTTTGATACCCAGCTCATATTTCCCGGGAATCGAAAAATAAAACGTGCTGCCGCTTCCCAGTTTTGAACTGACCCAGATATTCCCATCGACCGATTCCAGCAATCCTTTAATGATAGCCAGACCAAGACCTTTACCATGGCCGTTGGAATGCGCACCGTTTCTGGCCCGATAAAACACGGAAAATATTTTATCGTATTCGTTTTCAGGAATTCCGATTCCAGAATCACTTACTGAAAATTCAAAGGCGTCATTTCGTCTTTGCCAGTCTATTCGGAGAATCGGATTTTCCGCCTTCTCAGGTATGAATTTTATGGCATTGTCGAGCAGATTTTGAAAGATCTGGGATAGAATATACCGATCGAAATGCAAAACGGGAAAATCATCCGCCATTTCAACCTGTATATCTTTTTGTTCTATTTCAAAATGCAGGGCATCCAGTGTATTGCGAATCAGTTCTTCGAGATCTATCTTTTCCATCGAAAGTTGCCTGGTTTTGCTTCGACTCAGGTCCATCAGTTCATTCAACAACTCCAGTTCGCGGTCAATATTTTTACGAACCCGCTTGAGACGATCCAATAAATCCTTATTACCCGCTTGTTCATATTTTCTGAATATGGAATCGATCAGTCCGGCAACATTTCGCAGCGGTGCGTTCAGATCGTGAGAGATTCCGCGAAGGAATTCATCCTTTTCTTTTATCGAGCGTTGCAATAATTGATTTGTCGTTTCCAGTGTCCGGTTTTTTTCCCGGATACCTTCCTCAAGGTTCTCAACCGTATCCAGAATGTCCAGTGTTAACCCTACCGTACTTGAAAAAAGCATCATTCTGTCTACATCCCGGGGCTCGACATATCGTGATTGGCCGATAAATCCACAGGCCATCACCGCCCTTATTTTATCATTGCCTGCAACCGGTATAATACCGAAATGTCCTCCTGCCTGCGCTTTTTCCAGGGTATCATAACAGGGGGGACTATCCGTCACGTACGGTTTTCCCGTTTTGAGTACCTGGTATATTTCATGACTGACAGGAATGAGTTTCCCGATACACTCCTGCGAAACCAGGGTATTCATATATTCGAGACCGCGAAAATTACCATGGGTAATTTTCAAATGACCGTCGACCACTTCGTAAACAAACGAGGCATGAAACAGGAAATGATCACATACATCTTTCGCCAGCCGCTTTAACAGCAGATTTTTTTTGGATAACTGCTTGTATTCGTTGGAGAGTGAATAGACCTGTGCCATGAATTCAATTTCCTGATTCAAATGAAATTTCGCATTCTCTTCCCGTTGCAAGGCGATTTCGGATGATTCGCGAATCTGATGGATTTTTTTTGAATCTTCCAGAATCTTATCCGAAAGTCTCCGGAGATTTTTTTTGATTTGTTGAAATTCACCGGCGGCTGGTAGTTTTAAGTGACGGACCGGTACATTGTCGTTCAGTTTCTGTAAAACCAGGTTTATGTTCTGCAACGGCCGGCCGATCTTCCGGTCAATTATGAACGCCCAAATGATGCCTGCCAGCATCAGGGAAATCGCAAGCATCATACTGAAATCGTAATGTATAAATGCAGCAGAGGCTTCCGCAGATTTCCTGATGCCCAGATCAAAAAACACTTTGCCGTATTCATCGGTATCCAGACTGTCCTGAACCATGATGATCCCTTCGTCCGCCGTTTCCGCCGCTGATTCCGGCGCCGGAGGCGCATATCGAAAGATCATCATCCCGTCCCTGCTTTCAATACGGTAAAAGGCAACGGGATAGATGCGGTTAAAATTTTGCAAATATTCTATCAGCATCGAATCGCCAGAATGTCTGATATGTTCGCGGGCTTCGATTTTCAGGAAAACCGAAATCCGGTGGATTTCGGCCTGGTATTGCCGGTTCCATTTCTCATGCTGATAATTTTTATGAAAAACATAAGTGATACCTGCCACCAGCAAAGCGGCAAGTGAGGAAAACAACAGGATACGGGATCGAATCGTTTGAAAGTATGTTCTGAACATTTTGTGCGAACTTTTTTGGTTTTGCTTATTATCGGATATATTTCAGCGGATTAGAGAAAGAAAAAAGGGAATCTCAAAATTGGAATTCCCTTTTTCTACTAAAAGATTATAAATCTGAATATTTCAATTCGTTTTATTTCGCGCGTTCAAGATACTTGCCATCCGTAGTGTCGACACGGATCTCATCACCCTCATTCAGAAAAGGAGGTACCTGTGTTTTCAGACCGGTTTCAAGGATTGCCGGTTTATAGGATGAAGTTACCGTTGCCGTTTTCATGGTCGGTTCGGTCTCAACAATTTTTAAGACGACCGAGCCGGGTAATTCAATACTGAGCGGCGCCCCCTGATAAAAAACCACATTTACCTTTGTATTCGGTAATAAAAACAGTGCTGCGTCACCAACCATATCCGTACCCAAAGCAATCTGTTCGTAGGTCTGTGTATCCATAAAATGGAAATTATCTCCGTCGCTGTACAGGTATTCCATTTCCTTGCTGTCCAGGGATGCCTTCACCGCAGTCTCGTCACTGCGAAAACGGTATTCGGCATTATTGCCTGTTTTAATATTCTTCATTTTTGTCTGAACCGAAGCCTGCCCTTTTCCGGGCGTATTATGAAATACTTCCGTCAATTGATAAAGATCGTTGTTCCATTCAATAATCATTCCCTTCCTCAATTGAGTTGCCTTTAGCTTCATAAATTGTTCTCCTTATCAAGTTTCTTCAACATACTCTCGAATTTGTTTTTATCCATTTTAAAATGATACCACCTTTTTCGATCAGCGACAAAATCTTTGTATTCCTTACCCATTATCGTTTTTTTCAGGTCCTTATCCAATGGCACGATCTGCTGACTCACAAACCACTTCAGAGGTTCGCCGTTGCTTTCATCAATCACACAGCCTTCATCAATGGCCCAGGAAATTTGGTGGAGGGGAATCTCCGTAAAACTGTCTTTTAATGCAAGAAATTTTGCCTGAATTTCGGGATCCAGGTAATAAAAAATTCTTGAATAGAACAACGCGTTATGATAATGTTCGGGAATATTCATCAATGCGCTGAGATTGAGGCGCCAGCAAATTATCATCAATAGTTCCACAACAACTTCCGACATACCGAGTCCGGGGTAATTCTGCCCCGGTAGTTTCGGACGTTCTTTGCTGAACGAACGATACGGGTTCTGCATGCATAACCAGTCGATCACCAGAGAATGATAAGATTTTTCACTCAAATCGTTTTCGAACGGAAAACTCACCTCAAAGAATTGTTTCCGCAACACCAGATCGATCAGTAAATTTTCAGGGTTCTTTTTTTCGTTATGAAAAACAATTCGATGTTTATAAACGTCACTGGTATCTATGGTTACCAGCACGTTTTTAAAACCCTTGCGGTTCAGCCGTTTAAATACACCGTATTTTCGCAATGCGAGATTTATCCCTTCTTCGGAATAGTAACCCAGAAAATAATTGCCGCCGCGCTTTCCCAGATCGAGATTAAAAAGATCCTCATCGGAAAAATTCATATCACTGCTGCTGTCTTTTTGCAGTTGTTGAGTCTGCAATCTCTTGGCGATCCACCAGTATTTGTTAAAAAGTTTTTTTGTGGTCATGCTTTACCTCTCAGGGCATAGCGTAAAAAATCATAATAGATTTCCCAGCTGTCCGGACCATAGCCTCCCCCGGCCACCACTACCATCGGAAGTTTCTTTTTTCGAACCATATCCAGCACAAACCTGTTTCGCTCGAACAATTGTTCCCTACTCAGGTTCATATCTCCCAGTGTATCTTTTTCATAGGGATCGGATCCGGCGATATACACGATAAAACCCGGTGCAAAATCATTACACACCTTCGGCAATTCCTCCCGCAGAATACTTAAATATTGTTCACCGCTGCAATCCGGCGGAAGATTGATATCCAGATTACTTTCATTTTGCGTCTCAATCCAAGACTGGGCATGCAGGGAAAAAGTGAAAACATCGGGATCGTCTTTATAAAAAACCAGATTGCCGTCACCCTGGTGATAATCCAGATCGATAATCATGGTTTTCAAACCGGGTTTCAGACTTCTGTATTTCTGAATTGCGATTGCCACGTCATTAATCAGACAAAATCCGGCTGCATGATCCGGATGGGCGTGATGAAATCCTCCGCCGAGATTGAATACTACCCGATTCCCCAGCAGGGCGTGTTTTGCGGCCATCAGTGTTCCGCCGCTTACAATGCGAAAGTATTCCAGAATATATACATCCCAGTCATTCATATAACCCAGTTTTAAAAAACGCGAGACATGGCTCGGGACCTGAATTTGCTTCAGATACTCGTTGGTATGAAACAATCGCATATCATCGTAACTGACCATCTCCGGGATCAGGATTTTTTTCCGGTGCAAATAATTTCCGGCAACCAGATGATCACGAATTTTTTTATATTTCATCACATCAAAGGTTTTGCGCGAGTCGCTTTCGGGAATGCCGTAGAAATACTCATACGAAAAAACAACCCACGCCCGCGGGCGGCGGAAAATTTTAAGCATGGGATTCCGCCTCCACCGTCATCTCACCGGCAACAGGCTGTAAAAACATTTTCTTCACTTCATCAACATCCTCAAAATTGGCCTGAAGCAACATCAGTTTTACCAGCGCCGCCTCCAGCGTCATATCCATCATCGATATCGCTCCGGCATCCAGCGCGGCACGACCGTTTGCATACAGGCCAAGATCAACCCTGCCATGACTTGAATAACTTCCGATAACAACAAGAATATTCTTTCTGGTTGCCTGTTCAATCAGCGAAATCCAGTCCGTATTTTTTAAGGGCAGATTTCCTGCCCCGAACCCGCGGATCACCAACGCCCGTATGGAATCATCCGTCAACAGGTTTTTATCGATCGGCTCCAACCCGGGAACGGCATTGAGACAGACAATCTTGCTGTCAAAGCCGGGTACAAAACGAACTGATCCACGCCTGCGAAGAATATTATTGTAATGGATATCAATATTCATGCCTACGGAAGCAAGCGGCGGATAATTCGGCGATTCAAAACTCTGAAAACTTTCTATGCTTTTTTTTCGCGAACGGTTGCCTCTCAGCAGTCGATTACCGAAACAGATTCCTACTTCGGGTATCTCCATCGAGGCCAGTTCCAACGCACTGATTAAATTATTCCGGGCATCGGATCGTACCTCAAATATCGGTCGCTGTGATCCGGTAAGAATAACCGGCTTGCGCAGATCGGTAAGCAGATATGACAGTGCAGTGGCCGTAAATACAAGTGTATCCGTCCCGTGAATAATAACCACGCCATCAAAGGAATCAATTTTTTCACTGATCATCTTACTTAATAGAATCCATTCATCCGGCCCGATATCTGAACTGTCCAGGTTGAACGGGATTTGAATATCTATATTGGCTATTTTGTTGATGATCGGGCTGTATTGCTCGATATCATTTTCAAGATTTCCGGGAACAAGCGGCGGCTGTTCGCCCGAAGCGCGCATGCCGAAAGTTCCCCCGGTATGTATTAACAGCAGATTTTTCATTTTGGCCTTTCCGGTTACAGGTAAAATGTACAAAATTAATTAAAAATCTGCGCAGCAAAATCACATTTTAAATTCGGGAATCGTGAGACGTATCACATTTTTCAGAACGGTTTGAACTAAGTTTTTGAGAGGCAGGTAAACGTAGATTTCCTTCCGTTGATTCTCTAAAGATACAAAGAGCCCGGAAAACCGGGCTCTTTATAGTTTTATTTTAAACTATTTTGTTCGAATGGCTTCCTGGGCCGCAGCCAGCCTGGCAATCGGTACCCGATAGGGAGAGCAACTGACATAATTCATACCGATGCGATGACAGAATGCCACCGATTTTGGTTCACCACCGTGTTCGCCGCAGATGCCCACTTTAAGATCGGGCTTGGTTTCCCGCCCTTTCTTCAATCCCATCTCCACCAACTGACCAACCCCCTCCTGGTCGAGTACCTGGAAAGGATCTTCCGGGAGAATACCCTGTTCCTCATACAGCGCCAGGAACTTGCCGGCATCGTCGCGTGAATATCCGAAAGCCATCTGTGTCAGATCATTGGTACCGAAATAAAAGAATTCCGCTTCTTCTGCGATTTCGTTTGCCGTTAATGCAGCACGTGGAATTTCGATCATCGTACCGATGAGGTACTCGACTTTCACTCCGAATTCTTCCTGAACCTTTTCGGCAACCGCGCGCACAATTTTTTTCTGATTAGCCAGTTCCGCTTTTGTACCGACCAGCGGAATCATAATTTCAGGAAATACCTTTACCCCTTCTTTCGTGAGTTTACAGGCTGCCTCCATAATGGCCCGTGCCTGCATTTCGGTAATCTCCGGGTAGGTAATACCCAGGCGGCATCCGCGATGCCCGAGCATGGGATTAAACTCGTGCAGTGATTCAACTTTATCTTTTACCTGCTGCAGCGTGAGTCCCATTTCATTCGCCATTTCCTGCTGATTTTTATCGTCATGCGGAAGAAATTCGTGCAACGGCGGATCAAGTGTCCGAACCGTTACAGGTAAATCGTGCATGGCTTTAAAAATGCCGTAAAAATCATCACGCTGATAGGGTAGAAGTTTTTCAAGAGCTTTGCGTCGTCCGGCTTCATCATCGGCAAGAATCATTTCCCTGACTGCTTTAATGCGGTCACCATCAAAAAACATATGCTCCGTACGGCAAAGTCCGATACCTTCCGCACCGAATTTCCGGGCAACTTCGGAATCGTTGGGGGTGTCGGCATTGGTACGGACATTCATGGATCTGAATTCATCGGCCCAGCTCATAAGTTTGCCGAAATTTCCGGACAATTCCGGGTCTACCGTCGGAACTTTACCCTCGATCACTTCACCTTTGGAACCATCCAGCGAAATCCAGTCGCCTTCCTTGTATGCATTTCCGTCCACAACCATTTCACGGTTTTTATAATTAATATTAATTGCACTGCATCCGGCGACACAGCAAATACCCATTCCCCGTGCCACAACCGCAGCATGGGAGGTCATACCGCCCCGTGCGGTGAGAATACCTTTGGCCACATTCATACCGCCAATATCTTCCGGTGAAGTTTCGATACGAACCAGGATCACTTTTTCACCACGTGCCGCCCATTCCTCCGCGTCATCCGCGTGAAAAACAATGCGCCCCGTGGCAGCGCCCGGTGAGGCCGGAAGACCTTTTGCAATAACCGTTTTACTTGCAGTCGGATCGAAGGTCGGGTGTAACAGCTGATCCAGCTGCTCCGGCTCTACCCGCATTATAGCGGTTTCCTTGTCTATCAGGCCTTCCTCAAACATATCCACAGCAATACGCACGGCAGCTGCAGCGGTACGTTTACCGTTTCGGGTTTGCAACATCCACAGTTTTCCACGTTGAATGGTGAATTCGATATCCTGCATATCGCGGTAATGACTCTCCAGTTTTTTATAAATCGATTCAAGTTCCGCGTAGGCCTGCGGCATAACTTCCTGCAGGGTTTTATGAGAAGGATCGGATTTTGTCGATTCATTGATCGGTTGCGGTGTTCTGATACCGGCAACTACATCTTCACCCTGGGCATTAATCAGGTATTCACCGTAAAATATCCTTTCACCGGTGGCCGGGTCGCGCGTAAAAGCGACGCCTGTTGCACAGTCATCCCCCATATTTCCGAATACCATGGATTGGACATTCACAGCCGTTCCCCAATCGGCGGGGATATTATTCAGTTTACGGTAGGTCAGTGCCCGTTGATTATTCCAGGATCCGAATACCGCGCTGATTGCCCCCCACAATTGTTCCCAGGGATCCGTCGGAAAGTCTTTTCCGGTGGACCTTTTAATGGCGTCTTTGAAAAGAGAGACCAGTTCTTTCAAGTCTTCAGCACTTAAATCCGTATCCAGATCAACCCCTTTTTTTTCTTTCATATCCTGAATAATGATCTCGAACGGGTCCTCTTCTTCTTTTGATTCGGGCTTCATACCCAGAACCACATCTCCGTACATCTGGACGAATCGCCGGTACGAATCCCAGCCGAAGCGCTCATTGCCCGATTGAGCAATGATTCCCGGAACGGTATCGTCGTTCAAACCGAGATTCAAAACCGTATCCATCATTCCCGGCATGGAAGCCGGAGCGCCGGAACGAACGGAAACGAGCAGCGGATTCTCCCTGTCTCCGAATTTTGCTCCCATGATACCTTCGATATGAGCAATTCCGTCTTTCACCTGTTGCACAACCTCGTCCGTATATTTGCCGTCATTATCATAGTATTCTTTACAAACTTCAGTTGATATCGTGAAACCCGCCGGTACCGGAACACCCAGATTGGACATTTCCGCAAGATTTGCACCCTTGCCACCCAGCAGCAATTTCATTTCGGCCTTGCCCTCAGCCCTGCCGTCACCAAACTTATAGACATATTTGCCTGCCATGCTTCCTCCGCCTTCTAAAATATTCTTTTTATTGTTTTTTGTTCACAAACAGAATTGCGAATATACCTTTGCCTTCGATTAATATCAAGATTGGTTTTTCGAAACGGATTTACAATTTGCCGGGATATTTTTTCAGCCATTGCTGAACTCTGTCAAATTGATCAAAATGCCTTTCCCGGCTCCGGAATTCCGTTGTATGTACGATTCTTCTGCCGCTGCGTGCTATGGGCGGAATTACCTTATGAAGCATTTCATGATAGACAATGTATTCAACAACTTCAACCGGTACTTTACGACTGTCAAAGATTCGGCTGACAACCAGAAGGTCGCGCCGCTTGTCATAAAATCCCAGACGCCTCCGGCTTTGCCTTTTACTCCAACCCAGGTATTGTATTTCAACCGAATCAGCAAAATATTTTTCATTAACCTCATTGAATATTTTATGCAGATCGTAATACTTCCCCCTGGTTTGGTATCCCGCCGGCGCTCTTCTCTTCGGTTCATTTTCATTTTGCCAGCTGCGGTGAAAACGATTCAGCGGTTCACGTATTTTTAACGGAATACGCTTCCGGTTTGCTTTGGCGAGTAAAATAAGGATCAGTATTTTCCTGGCTTCAGACGGTGCCTGCTGATAATGGGCGCTGATATTCAATCGAATGCGTTCATGGTTCCATTGCACCGTTGCCCGCAATCCACGGTAGTTTTTATACCGGCTTTCTATTTTTCTGCCGTCCGACCCAAAGTATTCGCTTCTTACCTGCTCACAAAACTGTATCAGCTGCTGTTCGATCAATAAATTTCTTTCCAGATTAAATTGCGGCAAATATAAGCAAACAGCCGGAAAAGTGAAACAGGGGATTTCAGGAATTCAGGTAAAAATCCAGTTTTTCAAAGAGATCTTTTTGTCTGATCGGTTTGGCAAGATAATCATCCATGCCTGTTTCCAGGCACCGTTCCCGATCGCCTTTCATGGCATGGGCCGTCATTGCTATTATCGTTTGTCGGCGCTTTCCATTTTTCTCCAGTTCGCGGATTCTCGACGTGGCTTCAAAACCATCCATTTCAGGCATTTGAACATCCATTAATACCACATCAAATTCCGATGCATTTATTTTGTCCAGAGCCTCTCTTCCGTTATCAGCAGTTTCGACATGGTAGCCACGCTTGTTCAACAGCGCTGCCGCCAGTTTCTGATTGATGGGATTATCTTCAACCAGTAATATTTTTCGTTTCTCTTTGCCGACCTGATTTTCATTAATACTGTGCCGGGTAACTAAATGCTTATCTTTTTCTTTTCTTTTTTGCAAACAGGTAACGATTACCTCATACAGGGCGGATTGTTTAACGGGTTTCAGCAGATACCCGTCAATACCCAGTTTTTTACAGCGCTGAGCATCGCCCCTGATCCCTGCCGAGGTCAGCATGATCATCGTAATTTCCGACCACGCCGGGTTGCTTTTTATCTGTGAGGCCAGTTCATAACCATCCATTTCCGGCATATTGGCATCGAGCAGAATGAGTTTAAAATCGGATTGCTGCTTTAACCTTTGCAGGGCACTCCGGCCGCCGTTTGCCGCCGAAACCTGCATACCCCACCGGGTCAGTATTTCTTTCAATATGAATCGATTGGTGTCATTATCGTCGACAATAAGCGCCTGTAACCCTGTAAGTTGTATATAAAACGGACCGTTTTCGGTTTTCGCCTTCTGCTGTGTTTCAAATTCACAGGTAAAATAAAACGTGCTTCCTTTATTTTCTTCACTTTCAACCCAGATTTCACCATTCATCAGTTCAACCAGCTTCTTCGAAATAGCCAGGCCAAGACCGGTTCCTCCATATTTACGTGTCGTTGAGCTGTCCACCTGGCTGAAACTCTTGAATAATCGGTCCTGTTTATCCTTCGGGATTCCTATCCCTGTATCCGAAATGGAAATCTGCAAGCGTGCTTTTTGATTTAATTTCTCTGCCAGCTTGACGCGAATAAAGATTTCACCCTGCTTTGTAAATTTGATTGAATTACCGGCCAGATTCATAATAACCTGTCGCAACCTGCCGGGGTCGCCCAGTAAATGGACGGGAACATCGGGCTCAATAAAATAGGCCAATTCAAGGTTTTTACCGTGGGCCTTCACAGCCAGTGCATCGGCGACCTGTTCAACGGATGAAAGCAGATTGAATTCGATGTTTTCCATATCAAGCGAGCCGGCTTCAATCTTTGAAAAATCAAGTATATCGTTTAACAGCGAAAGCAGAGACTCGGCGGAATTTTTCGACATTTCAAGATACTCGCGCTGTTCTCTTGTCAGATCGGTTTGCAGAACCAGGTCCGTCAAACCAATAACGCCGTTCATGGGTGTGCGGATTTCATGAGACATATTGGCGAGGAAATCCGATTTCGCCCGATTGGCTTCTTCCGCCTGCTCTTTCGCCAG
>JAJRVZ010000014.1 GCA_024277055.1 Calditrichota bacterium | reverse complement strand
GCGGTCTTTCCCTGTATGGGGTTGATTCCCGTGATCCACACCCCGGTGGCCACCATGGGCACGATATCCGCCGTAACCATACCCGCGGGTGCCGCCGGCGGCGGGATCATACCACGGCCGGTTCATGGACAGGGCAATCGGGTAATTCAATTGAAAATCGCCGGCGCCATAACTACCGTATTCGCCTGTTTTTATCAGCGTGTTCTCATAATATCCCCACAAATATTTATAGATTTTATGATTTAACCGATCAACCGCATAAAAACAGAGACTCGTTTGATCTGACCCGATGGCCGTTATATCAGATGCTTCGGTAAAATCATAGGATTGCCAGCCGACAACGGGTACAAGACCTCCGGGATCGTAATCATACATCAGTCCGGCGACAACGATACGGTTGTTACCGCGGTCCGACACAACAACATCATAGGGCCAGTAACCGAATTCAGTATTGTATTGTCTTCTGAAATCTACCGAGCAGGGATATTTGAATTCTTCTTCACCGGAGCCCAGTGCACCGAATTCATTGAGGTAGTTACCGTCGATATCAAACCAGACCAGCCGGTGGTTTTTTTCATCGGCGACACAAATAACATCGTCGGATGTATCCCAATCCGTGCCGTAATCGCAATAAGCGACATCCATGGGGTTGTTAAATGGTGTCACAGCACTTTTGGGCGGCAAACCCTGACCGGGAATTATATTGCGCACAAAAACCGCAGCGCCGGTTTCGGCGTTTATCTTGAAATTAACAATACGGTTGTTACCGGCATCAGCGACAAAAACATTGATCCAGGTATTGTCAATCCGGTATGCATCTATACCTCTTGGATAATAAAATTGCTCATTACCTGAACCTGATGTGCTGTATGATTTAACCCAGGAATTACTTGTTATAGGTGTACCGGATGAATTATATGGCATACATGCATAGACAATCCGATCCCAGGTTGGATCAGACACAACCGCCAGTTTATAAAAACCGCCAGTATTACTGTATTGAAAAGTGATAGCACCATCTGCTGGATAGTGACTGATAATCGAATTTCCATTAAACTGCTGCTGTGCCAATTCTCTGGTAGCCGAACTAATTTCTTTTATTAAATTAATTGAATTTTGGGAGTAACAATTAGCTAATAAGACAAAAAATAATAAAAAAAGATTTCTCATTTAATTCTCCTGAAAATCTTATTTATATTTTCCAATTAAACTGGTTGCTCTTTCTGAAATTTCAGGATTTATTGACTTATTCAACTTAGCAATGATTTTAAGTTCCGAATCAATTCGTTCCGTTTGCTTCAGATTAATAAGACAGGTAGGAATAGACTCAAGTCGTTTTAAACTGAAAGGGGATTGAGGATAATTTAAAATAAGCTCCTTAACGGTCACAAATGCACTATCGTAATCATGATTCCCAACAAAATATAACGTATACAATAAATTATAATTCAAATCGGTATAAACGGCTTTTGGATATAACTTAATCGCCTTTTTTACCATTGTTATCGCATTAGCCTGATCTTTTTTTATGAACCATGATTTTAAAGCATTTTTGTACAAATCATAGGACTTCTGCATATCACTTTTAGGAATTTGAATATCAAAACGTAATTCATTCGAGGTAAATTCTTCTTCAAACGAATGCAAGTTAATTCTCACCAGATAGCCGCCTGGTTTTAGAAATCGTCGTATACCTTTACTTAAAATCCAGTTTAAGGATTCACCGTACCAATCTAATAAATCAAAATAATCATAGGTGCTGTCCTGTGGTTCAAGAATGACAGAATTTGATCCATCACCAATGGGGATACAACTATCAATCTCATTACCATTTAAATCTTTTAAAGAAATTGTAAGTGCCCTTTTCCAAATAACTGTAGGAGAATCAATTAAAAGTGTTTTTATGGGTACTTGCCCTGAATTCTTTAGAACCACTTTTACCCAAATGGGTTCGCCAACCAGATATTTTACTTTATTTAGCTTAACGGAAAAATCGAGCCTGTTAGATTTCTGTTGTGCTAAGACACCTAAAGGTATTGTCAGTATCATGAGATATAGTAATAATTTCATAATTTATTCCTCATTTGTATTTATATTCTGTTGAACGTAATGTTGATTCACAAATACCACAGAATCTAGGATTATTTATTAAATTAGCCCCCGTACAGGAGGCCACTATGTCTTGTCCCATTACACAATCAATTGCATCATGAGAAGACCGATCTTCACATAGTTCACTTAGGCCGCTTCGTTGGTGCCCGAGTTCGTGAATTGTTGTTTTTATTCGATGATTATCCGATTGCATTGCATTCCAAAATATTACTGACCATCCACCTCGTCCCGGCCCCTGAAGTGATAATCCTGTTAATATTTCAGCAGGAGGAGGAATATCTATATTCCGAAGATCATTTTTTATTACAATTAAATGTCCATCATGAAGAAAATCATTCCCTCCTTCGTTGGTTTGATAACATGCCAGTTGATATTCGGGTATTAGATCACGATCAATTGCCTCTACAAACAAAGGTATTTCATCAGTATCACTGTATTCTGCCTGATCCTTAGTAATTTCAAATTCAATCTGCGCAGCTCCTGGCTCTCGGTCAAAAGCATAGGTTAGTTTTTGCCAAAAATCTTTAATTAAAAAAATATCATAAACCTCTGTTAAATAAAGATCTGCCTGGTGATCATATTCAATGTCAAAAATATTTGGTGCATAGGTACCTGCTATGGTTTTAAAATAATATTTATCACTTTTAATGGTAACATTATTTTCTTTCCATTCCAATTGTGCATAATACTTTCTGTCAACTATATAATTATCACTGCTAAAGGTAAAAATATGAGTACCGGCGGTATTTTGAGTTGCAATTTTTTCATCAATAGATTTTTGTTTTTCAGTTTCATTGTCTGTTATTGTAATATAGATTCTTCGCTTATCATAATCCGGATCTGTAAACTTATCATTCCATTCGATAGTTATATTATAATCACCTGGAATTGGCACAAGTTCTAACATTGGAGGAATTATCTTTGCTTCAGGCTTATCATCGTCTGTCTGCATATTGCAACTAATCTGTAATATAAAAAATGCAAATAATATCACACTCATTATTTCAAGAAATCTATTCATTTTTCTTTCCTGTATCAAATAAAATAAATATAAAACTTATATATCTGATTTCATCTATTTTAGAATATTCTCACAAAATAACTAACCATTAATTTTCTAGTTTAAAACCTGAAAACAGATTTGTCGCGGATATTTCTTTTCGCTTACAATCATTTATCCTGTCCAGTACTTTTCCCGGTATTTTTTAACTTGTTTCTATAAATATAATATCTGAGGAACCGAAATAACCGGTTTGATTTTTTAATCACCCACACGTTTCTCTTCTTCTCAAAAACCCATACATCTCTCACCGGTTTACCACCGTTATGGCCGCGGGTCAGTTCCCTGTCCAGTATCCATGTATATTTCAGCCTGGCAACGGCGGTTTGGTTGGTTATGATTACGGAGTCGATGGCTATTTCAAAATCCCAGTTGGCCGGCAAACCCGGGCGCGGCAGGCGGCTTGCCCAGCCGGGCGTCCGGGTGCGTATATCGTTTTCCTCATTTTTGTCTCCGATAAAAAGATCTGCTTAAATATTGTGGTTTATTTTTATCGAATAATTTTTTTGACGGATTTTATAATTGTCAGGAATATATATATATATAGGAAATGTCAAGGGATTTTTGCGGAATTTACCTTCTGTTTTTTTCAACAAACAGTTATCGCACCAGCAGCATTTTACGGGTCAGATTTACGCCGTCTGCCAGCAGGCGGTAGAAATAGGTCCCCCCCGGTAACAGCCGCCCTGCACCGTCCCGGCCGTTCCAGTCCAGAAGATGATCGCCCGCATTCAAATATCCCGAAAGCAGCGTTCGCACCCGGCGTCCGGCAATATCAAATATTTCCAGCAAAACCGGTCCGGATAACGCTGTTTCAGCATCAATGGAAAAACCTATTCGTGTTTCCGGGTTGAAAGGGTTCGGAAAATTTTGTTTCAGAATGAAACCGTGCAGACCGTTCGGGCCGTCTCCCGGCTCTCCGGGACTGTGTGTGGTACGGACTGTAATACTATTCATAATTGTCTGCGCCCCGTCGCCGGAAACTTCAATTAACCGGTACTTATAGCTGCGGTCGGGTTGCACTGCGGCATCGGAGAATTGATATCTGTGTCCCTGTGCGCTGCCGCCCTGTGCCCGCAGCCGGCCATCGGTTTCATAACTGCCGATCTGCTGAAAAACCGTTTCAGCTTCTTTGCGGCGCTGCAGCACAAAACCCAGACTGTTGTACTCCGAAGCCGTCTCCCAGTGCAGCGTCACTGTGCCGGCGTTGTACCGTCCGGTAAAAGACAGCAGCGTTACGGGCAATGACTGATCACTGCCGTTGCCGCCGGGCGAACCTTTGTCTCCGCTGCTGCCGCTCCACGTCTGTGTGGCCGTCGTCCAGTTGGCGGGATTGTTGTTGTCATCTCCCGGCGCGCCGGTAAACACCATCGAAGCGCCGGTTGGGTCGGGCCAGCTGACGCCGCCGTCGTATTCTACGCGGTCGATCTCTGTCAAGTTTTCGTCCAACAGCAGGAGTTCGTCGGCGCCGTTGGCCAGCGTGACGCCGCTGTACCGGTAATCTACGGACACCCCGCCGTTGGTGCCGCTGTTCGAATCGATACCCAGCACCAGAAAGCCGTGTCCCGGCATCAACAGGCTGCCGCTGATCACATGGCTGTCGGTATCCAGGTCCTTGATGGTCCAGCCGTTCAGATCGATACTGTTCGCCGTGGTATTGTACAATTCAAACCATTCGCCGTTGCTGTCCAGCACCGCATTCGGGTTCTGCATAATCTCCGAAATAATAATGTCTCCCGCTTGCGGAACATACTGTCCACCGGCCACTTCGCTGGTCGTTACCCCGGAGGAATAGGATTCGCCGCCGGCGCTGCCGTTTACCGAAAAGGCTTTGTAGTAGTACCGGGTGCCGTTGTTTAAGCCGATGTGACTGTAAACCGTACCGCTCTGCCGGGCGATGATCGTACCGTTCAGCGCCGATTGTCCCTGTGTGTAGGTTGTACCGTCCACCGGCGTGCCGAAGCTGCCGCTGGTATTCCAGACGATCATGACATCATCGTTGCTGCCGTTTTGCGTCCAGCCCAGATCCAGTTGCGTGGCTCCGTTCACTGTCGCTGAGAACGAAGACGGATTCTGCACACCGCTGCCCGTGCCGGCAAACCAGGCCCGCTGCACCAGCGTGGTATCCAGAATAAACGGATTGACCTTGCCGTCCTGGTACGCGGCAACGGCATTGTTACGGGCTGTCTCGGCGGCGTCCGGCGCATCCTGCGCGTTCCAGCGGCGCAGCACATCTTTCTGCAAATCGAAAAAGGCCGGATCCGCAGCGTCCGCTTCCGCTTTGTACATGGCATAAAAATAAAACATGGCCCGGGCGGCGTTTCCTTTGTGAATTTCCCGCGGCTCGAAGCGCGGATTGTCGTTATCCTTTTCCGCCCATTCGTCGATCAGTGTTCCCGGAATGCTGCTTTGCGACGCGGCCTTACGGTACCAGGTGTCGGTTTGTGAATCCGCAATATCATCATACGGGTTATTGCTGCGCGAAGAATTGACATTGTCTTTACAGGGAAATAAATGGTGCATATCGCTCTTGGCATTACCGACGGCTCCTTTGCTCTGCGGCCAGGAATGTTCGGCGTTGATGCCTTTATTGAAAGCGTCCGTACTCGGGTCCGCTGCCGGATCGATGTAAATGGTAAAACCGGTATACACACCGCTCAGGCTGTCGCTGTGGTTGTCGATGATGGCATATATGGTATCTCGCGCCTGGTCGTAGCTCAGCACCGTCGCCGGTTTGTAATTGGCAACCAGACTGTCCAGCAGCTGCTGCCCTTCCAGTCCGGGAAAAACAGCGGAAATTTGATATTGATTCGGAGGAGCGGATTGTTGTGCGCAGGAAACAGCCAGTAAAATGATCAAAAAAATATGCAGGTAACTTTTTCTGTAGAATTTTTCTGTCATTTTTACCACTTCCCTGTAACAGGTTTCCGGTTTATGAATGAATACCTGCACAATAGTATTTCGTTATTTCTTTAATATCGGTTTCCGGAGGCAAAAATTCAACCGACGGAAAGCAGAATTTAGTTGTGGTTCTATTCGATCCCAACTATATTCAGCCAATATATGTTTGAAAGGGGCGGAAAATGAAACATTTGAAATTAATCGGTTCATGGGTTTTACTCATATTCATAATCACCGGACAGTTGTTTGCATCTGAAAGCGACCGGCACCCGTCACGCATTATAGCGAAAGCAAAATTGAATGTAAAGCTGGATGTTCATATAAGAAACGGAAAGGTCCATACCGGCATTCCTGAACTCGACAGACTTAACGATCAAAACGGTTGCCGTGAAATGAAGCAGCTGATTCCTGAAACTTCACGGTTTAAACAAAATGCGGAGCGGTTCGGTTTAACACGTATTTTTACCGTGTCTTTTCATGGGGAAAAAGACATTCCCGCCGTCATTGAAACCTATCGCAAAAGCGGCCTGTTCGAATACGTTGAACCGGACTATATCGGCTCCGGGGGCGGGCAGGCCAATACGACTCCCAATGATACTTATTTTTACCGGCAATGGAGCCTGGTGAATACCGGCGCCTATCCGACTCAGCATCCCGGAACTGCCGATGCCGACATCGACATGGACGAAGCCTGGGATATCGAACAGGGCAGCTCGTCTGTGGTTTTCGGTATTCTTGACAGCGGCATTAAACTGGACCATCCGGAGTTTTCCGGCAGACTGTGGCAGAACAACGGCGAAACGGCCGGCAACGGCACCGATGACGACAACAACGGTTATGCCGACGATATCAACGGCTGGAACATGGCCTATGCCACAAACGACCCCACTGATGACCTCGGGCACGGCAGTAACGTCGGCGGCATCGTGGCGGCTAACGGGAACAACGGAACCGGTTACGCAGGTATCGACTGGAACTGTAAAATTATGGTACTGAAAATACTGAATGATCAGAATTGGGGTTATTACAGCTGGTGGACCGAAGCCATAACATACGCGGTGAATAACGGCGCCAATGTGCTGAACATGTCCGTCGGCGGCAGCAGCTTTTCACAATCCATGAAAGATGCGGTTGATTACGCACATGCGAATAATGTGACGATCGTGGCCTGTATGATGAATGAAAACAACAACGTTCCCTACTACCCGGCCGCCTTTGCCAACACCATCGCCGTAGGAGCGACCGATACCGATGATTCGCGCTGCAATCCGTTTTCCTGGGGCGGCGGCAGTAATTTCGGCCCGCACATCGATCTTTCCGCGCCGGGAAATTATATTTACGGATTGAACCATACCGACAATAATAATTACAACTGGTACTGGGGCGGAACTTCACAAGCCACACCACACGTTTCCGGTGTAGCCTGCCTGATGCTGGCGCAGAACCCGAACCTGACGCCGGAGCAGATTCGCACCCTGCTGCGCAATTCGGCGGAGGACCAGGTCGGACCGTCCAACGAGGATACGCCCGGCTGGGATCAGTATTTCGGCGCCGGACGGTTAAATGCCCGCGCGGCGCTGGCGGCGGTAACAACCGTGACGGATCGGGAACCTCAGACTGCCGGGCGGTTCGTTCTGTATCAGAATTATCCGAACCCGTTTAATCCGAAAACCACGGTCCGTTTCGAAATAAAAACGGCGCAAATTGTTCGCATCAATATTTACGATATCGTCGGACGCAAACTGCTGACCCTGGCCGAACGGCGCTTTGCCGCCGGTGAACATTTGTTGCAATGGAATGCCGTGGAATTTGCGTCCGGGATATATTATATTGAATTGCGGGGAGATAACCGACGATCTGTTCGCAAAGCGGTATTGTTAAAATAAAGGAATAAGTGAATGCTGCGCTCGTTGAAATTTCTGCTTGTTTTTATCTGCGCCACGGTGCTGTTCGCGCAAAATTCCGTGAATGAGATGCTGTTTCTTCCCTGGGGCGACGGCACCGGTCAGGCCGGACTTAAACAGGCGCCCGGCGGGCCCTACGGACCAAATGCCTTTGTCGTTCAGGATGAACGAATTGTCCTCCTTGATACCTGGAACGGTTCGATCAAACAATTCGCAAACGGGAAACTCCTTTCACAGGTTGAAATCGATGAAACGGCGGAGGATCTGCTGTGGATAACTGTAGACAATTACTATCTTCTGAGTGATAACCGCCTGCTGCATTTTGAAAACGGAAAGAAGCAGATTGAGTTAAGAATCACCACTCCCCGGCGGCAGGCGACGGCACTTTATTTCCTTAACGATGCGCCGCTTATTGAATTGAATCAGAATGCTTCGCTGGTTCCGGGAACCGGTAATAAACCGGCACTGCAATTC
>JAJRVZ010000244.1 GCA_024277055.1 Calditrichota bacterium | reverse complement strand
GCTGAGTACCACTTTCCCGTTTTTCCGTGAAAATAGGCGCGGTAGCCGTAAGCGCTGCCTTCGTAAAAATAGAGTTGTGCCTTTTTTTTCGGATTCAGTTCATCTTCGCTTTCCTGCAGGCGCTGCACGATTTCCAGCGTACTGTCGATGGCAGCTTCAAATTCAGCCGCGCGGTCTTCGTTCTCAAAATGAACCATTTCCGCACTGAGCGTGGCGGCGCGGTAAAAATAACCCCGGTAGTCAGCAGGTGCTTTCTGAATCTGCCCGTTTACCACGGCAAGCGCCGAGTCGAACCGACTGTGAATGGTATGTTCAATGCAGGATTCGATCCACGGCTCACGGGGCTGGGCACTCAGCCGGCTGCTGCTAATCAGTATCATTAGCAATAAAATAACTATTCGCAATTAGTCCTCATTAATCTGTATTGTCATTCCGGGTCATCGCATTATTTCAAAACCGTTCCTGAGATGCCGGATAAAATTGCCTTTACGCTGAAAAGTATAATCCGTTCAAAAAAAATCGGACATGATACGCATGTCCGATTACAATGTTCAAATCCGTTTAACCGATTATTATTAACCGGCAGCAGCCGATTCTTCCACGATGCGTTTGGTGTCCATGGCAATAACCAGTTCCTCGTTGGTCGGAATGACCAGAACATTTACTTTTGATTCCGGTTTACAAATACCACGTTCATCCGTTGAAGGTGAAGAATTTTTTTCTTCATCCAGCAGAATACCGAGAAACTCAAGCCCTTTCAGCGTATGCCTGCGCACCATTGCCGAGTTTTCGCCAATCCCGCCGGTGAAAACCACCGCATCGAGGCCGCCCATGGCCGCCGCGTAGGCCCCGATATATTTCTTCAGCCGGTAACAGAATACATCGTGTGCCAGTTTTGCCCGGTTGTTGTTTTCATATTCTTCTTCGATTTCGCGCATGTCGCTGGACACGCCGCTGAGGCCGATAATGCCGCTGTGCTTGTTCAGCATGGTGTTGGCTTCATGCATCGAAAGTTCTTCTTTGTTCATGATATGCAATACGATCGCCGGATCGATGTCACCGCTGCGGGTTCCCATCAGCAGACCTTCCAGCGGGGTGAAGCCCATGGAAGTATCAACCGATTTACCGTGATCAACGGCGGCCACCGACGCCCCGTTTCCCAGGTGGCAGGTGATCAGTTTCAACTCTGCCTTCGGTTTGCCGAGCAACGCCGCGGCACGGTTCGACACGAAGCGGTGCGACATTCCGTGAAAACCGTAACGGCGGATGCCGTGCCGTTTGTACAGAACATACGGCAACCCGTACATGTAGGCATGTTCGGGCATGCTCTGGTGAAAGGCCGTATCGAAAACCGCCACCTGTGGAATATCGGGTAGTATTGCCTGCACGGCGCGAATGCCTTTCAGGTTGGGCGGGTTATGCAAAGGTGCAAAATCGATGCAGCGGGCGATTTCTTTGATTACATCAGATTTTATCAACACGGAACCGCTGAACGCTTCGCCGCCGTGCACCACGCGATGCCCGACCGCCGCGATTTCAGATTTGTTCCCGATTACACCATGGTTTTTACTGAGCATGATACTGAGTACATACTCGATAGCCATTTTATGATCCAGTATCTCACCGGAAAGACGTACGACATCGCGATCGTGCGGCTTGTGGGTCAATAAGGCACCGGCCATACCGATACGCTCAACAACGCCTTTCGCCAGGCAGAATTGCTCATCGGCGTCGAACATCTGGTATTTAACCGAAGAGCTGCCGCTGTTCAGAACTAAAATTTTCATCTGACGATTCTACTTTCTGATGTTACTTCTTTGGTGGATATTCGAAAAACCTTTTCCCGATTTTACTCCCAGATGTCCTGCACGCACCAGTTTGCGTAATAAGGGGCACGGACGGTATTTGCTTTCTCCCAGTTCACGGAACAGCGTTTCCATCCAGGCCATCAATTCATCCAGCCCGATCATATCGGCCAGGGTCAGCGGTCCGCGGGAGAAATTGTACCCCAGTTTGATCGCCGTGTCGATATGTTCGGCGGTTGCCACCCCCTCCATCAGAATGTACATGGCTTCGTTGATCATCGGCACTATGACACGCGTAGTTATGTAACCGGGGTATTCGAACACCTCCACCGCCGTTTTATCCAGTGTTTCCGCAAATTCCTGTGTTTTATGATAGGTTTCATCGGACGTTTTCAGTCCGCGCACGATTTCCACCAGCGGGATTTTCGGAACCGGGTTCAGAAAGTGCATGCCGATTACTTTTTCCTGACGTCCCGTCACTGCGGCTATTTCCGTAATACTCAGCGCCGCGGTATTGGTGATGAAAATCGTATCCGGATCACAGATTTCATCGACCTTTTTCAGCAGGTTCTGCTTTGCCTGCAGATTTTCCTGAATTGCCTCGATGACCAAATCGCCGTAAACGGCATTTTCGATTTTGTGCGTCACCGTCGTTCTGCTCAATATGGCCTTTTTTTCGGATTCGGTCATCGTCCAGCGGGCGATCTCGGCATCCATTGCTTCCGCCAGCTTCTGGCGCCCCAATTCCGCTGTCTCTTTCCTGCGTTCGATCAGGATAACATCCATTCCCTTGGACGCAATTATCTGTGAAATTCCTCTGCCCATGGTTCCGGCGCCGAATACAACCACTTTCTTGATCGTATCCTCACCTTCCATTTCTTCCAACGATCCTCTGCTGAGAATTTCGATATCCATTACTTCTTTTGACTCAGCCATTGCATCTCTCCCGCATATGCGCTGTTCTATTTACAGGGTTTTATTTTCAATCAGCTCTCTGGTTGAAAAAAAGAAAGCAACCTCGATCACTGCATTTTCAGGTGAATCCGACGCATGAATAATATTGTTCTGCTTGCTATCGGCATATAGTTTGCGCACGGTTCCCTCCTTTGCTTCCGCAGGATCGGTAGCCCCGATCGTTTCACGCAGGTCCGGAATAGCATTTTCCTTTTCAAGCACCATCGGCACGACTTCGCATTCGGTCATGAAGTCCAGCAAATCGTTATAAAACGGTCTTTCTTTATGAACCGCATAAAACTCGCCCGCGGTTTCACGCGTCAGTTTTACTACCTTCATGGCGGCTATTTTGAATCCTGCATTCAGCAAATGATCTATTACTTTTCCCTGCAGTCCTTTTTGCACACAATCCGGTTTCAGAATTGCCAGTGTTCGTTCCGTCACTTCTTTCTCCTTACTTATTGTAATATGAATTTGATATTTTCCTGAACTTAATGATAAAATACCCGGATATTATGAATCTTTCCTCATAACAATCCGGGTTATTTTAGAACACGGCCGTATCGCCATCGCGATCGGGCTCCTGGTATTTTTCCAGTCTATAATCCGAGCGCTTCTTTAATCGTACTACCAATATCGGCGGGACTTTTACATACATGAATACCGGCATCGGAAAGCGCTTTCATTTTTTCCGCCGCCGTGCCCTTGCCCCCGCTGATGATTGCTCCGGCATGCCCCATCCGACGTCCCGGCGGGGCAGTCTGACCTGCAATAAAACTGACAACGGGTTTATCGAAATTTTCTTTGATCCAGGCTGCGGCTTCCTCTTCCGCCGTTCCGCCGATTTCTCCGATCATGACCACGGCATCGGTATTCTCGTCTTCTTTGAACAATTTCAGGGCGTCTATGAAGCGGGTTCCGATGATCGGGTCTCCGCCGATCCCGATGCAGGTCGATTGCCCGATTCCCAGCGATGTCAGCTGTCCCACTGCCTCATAGGTCAGGGTGCCTGAGCGACTGATCACACCGACACGTCCCTCTTTGTGAATAAATCCCGGCATGATCCCCATTTTCGATTTCCCCGGAGAAATAACTCCCGGACAATTCGGACCGACCAGATGACAGTCTTTGTCCTGCAGGTAGTCATATACTTTCAGCATATCCATTGCCGGAATGCCTTCGGTAATACAGACGATTACTCCGATACCGGCTGCGGCGGCTTCCATAATTGCATCGGCCGCAAATGCGGGCGGAACAAATATCGTACTGGCTTCCGCGCCGACTTCCTTCACTGCTTCGGCAACGGTGTTGAACACAGGGATTTTGTCCATAAATTTCTGCCCGCCTTTACCGGGCGTCACACCACCGACAAGATTGGTGCCGTATTCGATCATCTGTGTTGCGTGGAAAGAGCCTTCGCTGCCGGTTATGCCCTGAACAATTACTCTGGTTTTTTCATCTATCAAAATACTCATTTTCTTCTCCTGCTGAATTTACTGGCTGAACCTATTGCAAAACACCGACGACTTTTTCCGCGGCATCCTGCAGCGAGCCGGCAACGATAAAATCCATTCCCGATTCGTTCAGCAATACTCCCGCCTCTTTGGCGTTGGTTCCTTCCAGCCGCACCACGACCGGAACATTAATATCCATCGTTTTGGCTGCTTCGATCACACCTTTGGCGACGCGGTCGCAACGAACGATTCCTCCGAATATATTAATCAGAATCGCTTTCACATTCTTATCCGACAGAATGATCTTAAAACCGTTTCGCGCCGTGTCCACATTGGCGCCGCCACCGACATCCAGAAAGTTAGCCGGTTCACCGCCCGCCAGCTTTATGATGTCCATCGTCGCCATGGCCAGTCCGGCGCCGTTGACCATGCAGCCGACATTACCATCCAGTTTAATATAATTCAGATTATACTTGCTGGCTTCCACTTCCAGTGCTTCTTCTTCGTCCAGATCACGCATTTCAGCATAAAACGAATGACGGTAATCGGCGTTGTCATCGAAATTGATTTTCGCATCGAGCGCGATGACATTCCCGTCACCGGTAATGACCAGCGGGTTGATTTCCGCCAGAGAAGCATCGGTTTCAACAAAAGCCCTGTACAGACCGAGAATAAATTTCACGGCATTGCCGACTTGTTTTCCCACAAGTCCCAGACCGAAGGCCAGGTTACGCGCCTGGAAGGCGGTCATTCCTACTGCCGGATCGACCCATTCTTTCAGTATTTTTTCCGGCGATTCTTCAGCCACTTTTTCAATTTCAACACCACCTTCAGTGCTGGCCATGACCACCAGTTTTGAAACCGCGCGATCGAGAACGATGCCCAGATACAATTCGCGGGCAATATTCATTCCCTCTTCAATCAGCAGTTTTTTTACCACTCTGCCTTCGGGTCCTGTCTGATGGGTCACCAGGGTCATTCCCAGAATCTGACCTGCCAGATCGCGCACTTCGTCTATACTGCGCGCCAGTTTTACACCACCGCCCTTTCCGCGTCCGCCGGCGTGAATCTGCGCTTTGACTACAACAACGTCCGTCCCCAGTTCTGCTGCCGCCGCAACGGCTTCATCAACCGTATAGACAACTTTACCCCTCGGCACGGGAACATTGTACCGGCGCAGTATTTCCTTCGCCTGATATTCATGAATCTTCATTACAAAATCTCCAGCAATTTATTAGTCATTGGTAAGTATCGTTCCGGTTTTTCCTTCAACCGCCTGCGGTGCATTTTCTATGGAAGTGATGATCACTTTTTCACCGCCGCTTTCCAGAAAATTAATCGCGGCCCGGATTTTGGGGCCCATGCTTCCTTTCGGAAACTGCCCTTCTTCCAGGTATTTTTTTGCTTCCGAAACGGTCAGGTGATCGAGATTTTTCTGATCCGGCTTTCTGAAGTTGATCGCCACCTTGTCCACTCCAGTTAATATCATCAATATCTCCGCCCCGATTTCGGAAGCGAGCACGGCCGATGCCAGGTCTTTATCGATAACCGCATCAACGCCTTCCAGCCAGCCGTCCGGCTCACGGTAAACCGGTATTCCACCGCCACCGGCCGCAATTACCAACACATCGTTTTCGACCAGCGCACGAATCGTATTGCGTTCGACGATAGCCTTCGGCTGC
>JAJRVZ010000243.1 GCA_024277055.1 Calditrichota bacterium | reverse complement strand
GTCCCGTGTTCCGTTTGCTGCCGAAGGTGTATTGTGTGCCGTAAACCAGTCCGCGACGCGGGTTGAGCGGATAATCCCGCGTATCGTAACGCACACCGATTTCACCGCTGCTGATTATGGTTCTTGCCAGTCGCTGATCGCGGCTGGCGGCCGAATCGGGAATGAAAGATTTCTGCTTCACGGCAAATAACCCCCGCCACGATTCGCTGATGCGAAAACTACCGTTGAATGAATAACTGCGCTCGATATAGGTCGTATCGCGCACAATGCGTTCCAACCCGGCTCCCAGGTTGAACGGATACCCGAACAGCCATGGTTCTTCATAGTATAACCGGAACTCGTCGGAAAAGCGGTCCGGCTTTTTCCAGTACACTTCGAAACGCCGCCCGGTTCCGAACAGGTTGCGGCACAGGGTCTGGATTTGTACCGTGAAATAGCCGTTTGCATTTTTGTCACCCGCCACCGGCGGAATATAGCCTACTATACCGTCAAATGTCGTGGCGTTGCCTTCGGTCACCTCTATCAGCAAACCGTTGGAGCTGTCGGGCAATAAAACCAGCCGCGGCGAAGCCACCTGCTTAAAAATACCCAGCCGGCTCAGTATATCCGGAATGCGTTCAATACGCAGACGATTGTAGCGGGAGCCCGTTTTAACCGGCAGCTCACGCAGGATCACATCGGAACGGGTTACCTTGTTTCCACGGATAATAATTTTATCAATTGTTACCGCGTTTCCGGTCCGAATTTCCAGCTGTAAACGGGCAATATAGCGATTTTCCCGTTTCTGAAAAACTACATTTTTTAATTCAAATCGAACAAAGGGGTATCCCGTTTCCGCAAATAATTCCGCCGCCCGTTGCATGGCCGCCTGCAGTCGGATTTCACTGAACGGTTCGCCTTCCGGAGATTTCAATTCTTCGCGCCAACCGCTGCTGTCCGTTAACCCGCAGTGTATTTCAATTGCGCCGAAATAAACCCGATCGCCGGGCGAAATATACCAGCGGGTTTTGTGCGTGTTTTCCGAATTTTCTGAGATTACCGAATCGATCCGGGCATACAGGAAGCCTTCTTCCCTCAAGCGACTGAGCAGCCGTTTTCCGGCAGCTTTTATTTCCGTTTCCGGCGACGCAGCGGTTTTATAATTCAGCCAATCCAGCAACCTGTCCTGCGAAAAGGGCAAATACGACACCGAAACGATCTCGTGTTGCGCCATAACCGGAACCGTCAGCATTAAACAAATCGCGGAAATAAATTTCCTGAAGTTTATCATTGTTCCCCTAAAAATAAGCCCGCACCTCCGCCTGTCCGGTGTGGATTACGCGGTCGAAAGCGGCGTCATCGCGGCCGCTGTAAAAAAGTGTAAATACAACATTTTCCGCAACCGTGTACTCGGCCCGCAGTTTCCAGCGTTTGCTGATCCCTTCTTTTTTACCGCGCCCCATCTCAAACGGCACAACCACATTATGCGGATTCTCCTTAACGTTCACCGTCTGGTATTCATATTCCGCAGTAATACGTCCCTTTTTGAACAGGGCATAACTGCTGCGCAGCGTCAGCAGATTATAGTTCAGTCGCAGTTCGCGTCCGGGCGTCACATCGTTTTCAAAACCGTTCTCCGACTCCAACCCGAATTCCCACTCCTGCCAGGGCCGCCAGGAAAGATTCTGTGTCAATAAAAAAGATCGAATATCCCGGTTTCTTGACCGGTTGGCTTTACCGGCCCGGGTAGTAAATTTCTGTCCGATCTCGGTTTGGGCTTTCAGTTTCGGCGCCAGCCGGTACGAAGCACGGATATTTCGTTCCAGATTCAACCGGTCTTCATTTTCGTTGGGATCGAGAAACTGGTTGAAACGATCATCACGGTAGCGGTAACGCAAACGCAGCGACAGACTTTTTTTGCGACGGAAAACATAAAAGTCCTGATTAAAAATGATACTTCCCTTCAGTGTCTTGCCGCGCTGAAATTTGGACAGGTTCAGCAGGTAGAGCGAAACCAGGTCTTCTTCTTTAGTCTGCTCTTCGACCCGAAAATAACTTTCACTGCTGAATTGGTTCAGAAAGCGTTGCGTCGCGTTTTTCGGCTTGCGCCAGAATCGTCCCGGTTCCAGCTGCAATCGAAGCCCGGTTTGCAGATTGGTAACCGGTTGAAATTTACCGGAAGGAATTACGAAGAGAACATAATTGCCGTCCGGATCAGGCAGGTATTCATTCAGCTCTTCGTCAAAACGCAGGTTACCGCGTCCATCACCAACATCGAGATACACCTTTTCCCGCAGAGACAGTTGTTCGGTCGAAACACGGTACTGCAGCCCTGCCACCAGCGCCCGTTTCCAGCTGTGGTGGTTGATCCCCAGTTCCGCCAGGTTGGTGGTACGGTCCTGCCAGACGGTATCCTGCACGCGGGCGTCGGCGTAAACCTGTTTCAACGAATCGGCTCGAATATTTTCAAAAAACGGGGTGATATCTTTTTTACGTCGAACAATTTCGAGATGTCCGCTGGTACGGTTCCATTCGGCCAGGTCGATCCGCAGGCGCTGGGTTTGGGTAATTGCCTGGCGAATTCGTCTGCCGTTTTGTGCCGGATCAAAGATATCATCATTGCGCCAATTCAACTGAATACGACCGGAAAGATATTTGTGATTGATCAGCCCCAGTGACGCACCCCAATCGGTAAATTCAAATCCGCTGATCCCAGAAGGTGCAAAAGTACGGCGCTGTTCCCGTTCAACGGATACTCCCGGCTGCAGCAGCCGGATATTTTTCCCGATCGCCGCCTTTTGTCGCAGCCAGTCGCTCTTTACCTGCAATCTGCGACTTCGTACAAATTCATGCTCGGCGCGGGCCCGGAACCATTCCTTGCGATCAAAATTGATTCCGGTGCGGTATCGGTCGGAATTCAGCCGGGCTCTTCGCAACCGTCCCCAGTTTCCATTGACCTGCAATCCCCGGAACGGCTCGTAGCTGCCGTCGAATTGCAGACTGTTCTCTTCGTTACTGCCTTCCGATTCCTGCAACACATTCCAGAAACGCTGGAAATCCGGCTGGTTTATTCGATCGATGGTTGAGAAATTCTTTTCAATGAAACGGCCGCTGCTGCTGAAACGCAGCTTTCCCGGCAGTCCGACGGATACCGGTTCCAGCGCCGCGCGGACG
>JAJRVZ010000242.1 GCA_024277055.1 Calditrichota bacterium | reverse complement strand
TTGAGGAACAGAATGCGTTCGGCCAGCTTTTCAACATGGATCATTTCCTCGATGGCCGTGCGTTTGAACAGGCCGGCCAGCAGATCGAAGCCCATATCGTCGAGGTAAAAGTGGAAAAGCATGTACTGGTGCACCGCGGCCATTTCATCGGCCAGCGCCTTGTTCAGCAGTTCGATACTTTTTTCATGCATGTTTTTATTCTCCTTTCGTCGTATTCATTTGTCGGTTTAATTTAGCATTGAAACGAATTTAAAGAAAATAAAAATCCTGATGGGTGATGAGTGAAGTGTGACTGTCGCTGGAGCGAGTGAATGTGTGTAGAAGCTACTTTGCTGAAGCAGTAACCGGAGATGAGACGGTGAAGTGTGATGCGTATAGTATTCCAGCGGAACCACCTCTCACTTCGGATTACGGTATAATAATTCGTTTATTCATTAAGGTGAAAAGGGGGATTGCAGTTTCCGATTAACGGTTTATTTGCCAATAATTTCAATTACAATTCCTATTACAAATAGGGGTAAAACAGTCGCATGAACCCAATATCTTTTGCTTATTGCCAATGTAATTGTCAATATCAGGAAGAACATGACAGCGAGAAGGTTGAAAATATCGGAAAGTCCCACCTGATGGATTCGATTAATGATATTCATTAATGTTGACAGGAGTACAACTGAACTCATTAATCCCCAAAAGTATCTGTGATTGTTAAAATAGTAGTTTTTTAATTCAATTCCATCTTTTTCAATTACATCCGGTAAAGCCGTTGATACTAATAAAAATATTATAAATAACAGATGCCCGTACGCTATAAAAAATACTATATTCATCGAATCGGCAAGATGCTGAAAAGAGGACAAGTCCCACCAATTTTTTAATATAGTTAAAAATAAATACCATGCAGCCACGAGCGGTAACCAATGCCATTTTACTTTTTTTCTTGATTTTATAAGTTTATGAAAACTTAAAAATAAATCAGTTAACATGAGTCCGTACACGATAGTAAACAGCGTAATTACAATATTATATTTCGGCATGACTAATTACCCGTTGTTTATAAGATGATTATTATTGAATTAGTGCTCACCAGTTTCATGTCCCGGGAAAGTGCAGATTCATAACAAGTAGTACCGTTCTGCCGACGCCGAAAGCGACCTTCAGTTTCATCGGCGTGTCAGGTGAAATCACTTTGGGAGTTGCCCCATGAGTCGCACCGCCCCGGCGCGCCACCGCTGGGATACCGGAGAAACGAACTGAACAGGCAACTAATCCTTGACACAGCGAACCGATAAACCCCAGTCAAGATTATAAGCGCTCTGACCGACCAGGGTTGAATTGTGAAAAAGACTCCGGTACCAGGCGGAAGTGCTGTCGTACGCTGTAGAAGTCCAGAATTGGGCGTGTAAGCCCGAATAGGAATACTGACCGGCGCTTCCGAGACGGTATCCGGCGGGCAGAGCCGTAAAACCGCTTTCGTTGGTTGCCCCGCTGTTGGGACTGCTCCAGTGTTCCGTTCCGGTTTCCTTTAATTTTCCACCGGCTGTATCGTATCCGCCCAGAAAATCGACCAAAACCTGCCAGTCGGAATCGGAGGCAACATGCCAGCTGGTCGGCGCTATCTCGCGATCATCGTTCACCGCATACCAGTTATAGAGACAGCCGTAGGTGTCCAGATAATCAATAACATATTCCTTATTGCAATATGCACCGGTTGTAAGATCCTTCCAAATACTGTCAACCGTAACATGGGGGATGGGATCGCCGTTACGGTAACGGGTAACTTTCAGATTTTCC
Organism: Calditrichota bacterium; assembly: GCA_024277055.1. Classification (GTDB taxonomy): domain Bacteria; phylum Calditrichota; class Calditrichia; order JAJRVZ01; family JAJRVZ01; genus JAJRVZ01. The sequence continues at coordinate 6,806 of JAJRVZ010000242.1, read as the reverse complement.
GCCATCCACCATTGATCGCCGATTTTAACCGTTTGATACACATTGCCGTCAATATCGGTCACTGTTCCGGTTTGAGGTAATCCTTCTTTTTCGTTACTGTCGGTGCTGTTTTTTTTGCAGGCAGTGACGGAAATTATTAACAGCAGTAAAACAGATACATTAATTAGAAATTTTCGCATATTAACTCCCCAAAAAATATGGAAAACTTATATAAAATCTGCCGGAGCAGGAAAATTCCACCGGTAACACAACTATCTGTGAAAATGAATTAAATCATTTTATTTGCAAAAGACAAGAGAAAAATACATCCCGGTTATGAGTTCTATGGTGTCTTGTTACTGTTTCCCACAAGAATAGTAAAAGGTGACTGTCGCGGGGGCGAGTGACTGTACTTCGTAGTGACTGTCGCAGGAGCAAGTAACTGTGGCCCGGGCAGTGATTGGATGGGGATTGGTGTGATACGGGGCGGATGAAGGGTAAAGAGCGACGGACGCTCAGCGGACAATCTTTTCCAGGTTGTCAAAGCTTCTGATAATTTCTTCATCCATCGTTAAAGTATCAATATCGATAAAAATACTCGAAGGGTAACCGAACCTCGGGTCATATTCAACGATCGTTCTGTGAGCGGAATCCCGGTAGCGTTCAATAATGGCAAAGGCTTCGTTTACAGTCATTGCGGCATCCATGGTATAATCATAAATTTCTTTCTCGGTTCTGCCGAAGTACAACTCTTTTGCCAGTTCATACTCAACGTCCGCCACTTCATCCTCAACTATGTAGGTTGTGAAACGGTTGGGCGGAAAGCACTCGCACAATCTGCTTTCGCCGATAGCGTAATCCGACAACTGGTATGCCTGCCATCGGGCAAAGGGGTCAGCTATTGCGCTGAAGTCTTCGCTGACCGGAACGGTGGTAAACGATCTTTTGTCCCGGGAATCGCTGCAGGAATTTACAAGCAGCAAAGCAAACAGAAGTAAAACATATTTATTCATAAGTGTACTCCAATTAACAGTACCTGCAATTGAAAATGGAGTAAAACCCGCCGGCAAAGGTTTCCATCAGTTAAACTCCCCATGGCTTCAGGGAAAAATACGAAAAAAAAGACTGCAACAAAACTGTAAACTTACTTCATGACTTGACATGTGCGTTAGCGTGAAGAGTAAAGAATAACTGTCGCCGGGGCGAGTGACTGTACTTCGTAGTGACTGTCGCAGGAGCAAGTAACTTTGTCAGGGCAGTGATTGGATGGGGATTGGTGTGATACGGGGCGGATGAAGGGTAAAAGGTGACGGTTCCCGGTGTGAGTGATTGTGGCGAGGCCGGTGACTGTTCGTCGAAGTAACTGTGCGATGTAATGAGTAACGCGTGACCCGTAACGCGTATCCGTAATACCGGGATTGCTTCGTCCGACTTTCGCCGGCCTCGCACTGACGGGGAAACGGGACCAGCAGCGAGTAAAGTGTAACCCATTACCAGCAACGCGTATCCGGCCTCGCACTGACGACTTATCCGGTACCCGTTAACTCTTAAACTGTTAAACTTTTAAACGGATAAACTTATTAAAACTGTACCCTGCAACACTAAGCAGCAGTCCCGGAAAAAACGGCTCGACGCCCAACGGATAAACGGCAACACCATCGATCATATTCACCTTCCCGCTGATAAACCACAGCAGTGAAAGACTGAATCCGGCCAGCATTACGGTAAGGGTTCTACCCGGCGTCATTTTAAATTTCGGGAAATAGGAAGTCAGCAGCGGCAGCAGCATCGGCGGGATGAACAAACTGCCGATCACATACCAGAGTTGAATAATGGACGGCAGCAGCCAAGCCAGCAGGATTGAAACGGCGGCGGTGAGCAATAACCCCCATCGTGTGTACGACGCAACCCGGTTTTCATCAGGCACAGCGGATAATCGCCAGACGATATCGCGGCCGAAAGTCAGTGCGGACAGAAAGGTGAAGCTGTCTATGGTGGACATGATAACGGCCAGCAGGGCGGTGAAAAAGATACCTTTTAAAAACACCGGCAATACTTTTTCAGCCAGCAGCGGAAAAGCCAGCGCCGGGTTTATATCCGGCAGGACGGCCGCCGCGTACAATCCGCAGGTAACCGTCAACCCGTCGAACAGAAACCAGAAAACCACTGAAATGAAAATGCCCCTGCGCGCCAGTTGGGGCGTTCCGGCTGCCGCGCAGCGCTGGTGAAACCCGGGATCTACGAAGGTCCAGCTGGCCAGAAAAAACCACACGACGATCACTTGCAGGGAATTGCCGCCGGAGGGACTGAAATGCCGTGCCGGTAATTTTGCGGTCAGAAATTCGAACCCGCCGAATTCAACAACACAGAACACCAGGAGCAGAACAAAACCGCCGTACATCAGTAGAAATTGCAGTTTATCGGTATTTACCACCGAGCGGAAACCACCGAAAAAAACATATATCACCGAAGCCAGGGTTCCGGTGATCAACGACGGCAGCAGCGTCCAGCCGAATACAGCCTGCAGCAACACGGCAATCATCAGAATGTAGGGCGCCGGGGAAGTCATGAACAGCAGGAAAACACCGGCCAGCACGGCCGCCGGCTTCCCGTAGGAAACCGCAAAGCGGTCGGCAATGGTCAGCTGTTCACCGGTTCGTATTTTCCGGGCCAGGAACAGGGCGAACAGCAACGCAAACACATAATAGGGCAGACCGAATACAATCCAGGTAGAGATGCCGTATAAATAGGTGAACTCTCCCACGCCGAGTATTCCGCCGTACCAGGTGGTGACCAGGGTGGCCACAAAGGCCGGCAGCGAAAGCGTGCGGTTGGCCAGCAGGAAGTCGCTCTGATTGGAAGCATCTGTTTTGCGCCAGGCGCGGCGGCCCAGGTAAAACAACAGCAACAGGTAAGCCGCGACGGGCAGGTAATCGGCGAAGTGCAGTTGCAGATCATTCATGGCTGACATACATGAACAGTTTTCCCTCGCGCAGCTGAATACGCGCCGGGTCGGCGCTGATCTCGTTACTGATACCGGGAAAGCCGTCGGGGAAATCCGCATTTTGCAGCGGGTATTTGAAACCGGTCAGGGTGATGCCGAAAGCGGGCGTGAAACTCAGCAGCGAAACCAGCCGTCCCACCGGCAGATGTAAATCCGTTTCATTTATAACGATGGAGAAAGAACCGAATGCATCAACGATTTCCAGGGGAGTTTCATGCCGCCAGTTTTGCAACAGCAGCATATTGCCGAGCATGTGATCGCTGCGCAGACCGGTGACACCGGTAAGAACGATGCGATTCGCCTGCATATCCCGGGCAAGATTCAGGGCCTTTTGTACGTCGGTCGTTTCCTGATCACCGACATGGATGAATTCTGTCGCTTTGAATCGCTGGCAGGTTTCGGGGTCCATCGAATCAAGATCACCGATGGCATAGTCCGGTTCGAGACCGTTTTGCGCGCAGGCATTGCAGCCGCCGTCGGCGGCAATAATACACGAAGCCGACTCCGTCAACCGGTTCAGAATTTTTTTCGGCGGTGCTTCGCCGTTGGCAATGATCAAGATTGTATTTGAACTCATGATTTTGGTTTTCCTGTTATCCACTAATTCCGGTGGAACATGCTTCCTCCCCGGTTACCGGTTCACCCGAATTTTAGGTACTTACTCAACTCTCTTACCGGGGGAAGGGCCCGGATGCCCGGTTACAGCTGAAATGTCACCCCGAAGTAGTAATTCCTCCCAGCCGCCGGGTAGAGCCAGGATTCGCCGCCCCAGCTGTCGTAATAGCCTGCCGTTTCATAACGGTTGTCGAACAGATTATTGACCTGCAGCTGCAACCGTATCTCCGGGAAATAAAACAACTTCAGCAATCGGTAAGTCAGAGATAAATCAGCCACCCCAAAGGGTGCAATGACCCGGTTATCGTTTTGCGTGTTGTCAAGATACTGCTTGCCGGCATATTTGTAAAGCAGGGAGGCGGAAAACTGCCGCCAGTGGCCGCTCAGGCGCAGATTGGCCAGTACGTCCGGGAATCCGGCGATAGTGTTACCGCTCATATCGGTAAGGCCGCCACCCCATTCCTGCTGCTTAAATTCCTTGAAATAGTTATCACTGAAAGACAGGTTTCCGCTCACCGTCAGAAAGTTAAACGGTTTTGCGTTTAAAGAAATCTCCACACCGCTGTGAATGGTATGGCCGGCATTGCCCTTTACCGGATTTCCGTCTTTATCAACCGTTCCGAAAGCAACGATTTCATTTTTGAAATCCATATAATAGAAATTGATCTTGCCGCTGAATTGCGAATCGTTGTAGCGAAATCCCAGTTCATAATCCAGCACCTGTTCGGGCTTGACGACCGGATCACTCCATTTAATGTACCGGATTGTTCCGCCGCTTTTCACCGTGTCGGCTTTTTCAAACAGCGGGTCGCTGCCCAGATCGTCCGGTCCGGTGAAAATGTCATAAAGATCATCATCGGAAGGTTCCCGCCGGGCGAAAGAAATATTGGCATAAGCGCCGGTATGATCATCCAGCGCATAGTTCAATCCCAGGCGCGGACTCACAAAATCATAAGAAACTTCATACCGGTTCACCTCGCCGCCCCGGAACAGCGCCTGAGGATTCTGCCTGAATTCCACCGACTTATGCTCGTAAAGCAGGTTGGTGAACAGTTTCATATTGTCGGAATAATCGAATAAATAATTCAAATAGGCTGAAACGGCCAGACGGTCGCCGTTGTAATTGTAATATTCTCTTTCAGCCGAATAGACGGCCGGCATGTTTTTGGCCCAGAGCACCTTTCCGAAATGATTGCTGTCAAACAGGTAAGCGGCGGCGCCGACGGTCATTTTGCCGTCATCACCGTCATAATCCAGCTGACCGATCCAGCCGTACTGGTTTTTTTTGACCCATTTCCGGCGCACCAGGTCGGTACGTTTCACCAGAAAATTTCCATCGGCATCACGGTACAGCAGGCTGTCGCCGACGGTTTCATAGTATCTGAGCGAGTCGGAGCCGAACAGACCCGGGTCACGGGTCGTAAAATAATCCATACCGAAATCGCGCAGTTTCTTCCGGCTTTTCAGGTTTTCGTAAAACCCTTCTCCGCGCACATAATAGAATGAATTTTTCAGATTGACCTTTTCGCTCAATTTCCAGTCATGGATCAGCTGGTAGTGCGGCTGGCTGAAATTGTCCACGGCGTCGGAATAGGTTTCCAGTTTGTAGCGCCGGTCGGTAGCGAGCATGCTTTCCGGTACGCCGTACCAGTCGGGGTGGGTGATTTCCCTGCCGCCGAACACATTGATGCGCGTAACCATGTCACGGTCGTAGCGTTCCACGCCGAAAAAGTATGCCCACAGATCGGAACCGGAATACCTGCGGTACCCGTCACTCAGAAGTTTTGAGAAGCGACCGTAAAAAGCATAGGTATTATTCACCAGTCCGGATTTGTACTCGATCATCGCTTTGCGCGTGTTGAAACTGCCCATTCCGAAGCCGACGGTTGTTGATTTTCCTGAAGCAAAATTCTGGGTTACAATATTTACCGATCCGCCGAAAGTTGATGTCCCGTAGATACTGCTGCCGACGCCACGCTGCACCTGGATATCTTCGACGCTTTCTGCAAAGTCCGGCATATCCACCCAGTAAACCTGGTGATCTTCAGGATCATTCAGCGGAATACCGTTAATCATAACCCCGACGCGCTTCTGGTCGAAACCGCGCACCTTCAGAAAGGAATAACCGAGATTATCGCCGGTAAGGGAATAAGAAAAAGTGTTCGGCATTTCGCTCAGCAGCATGGGGACATCGGACGCCGTGTACCGTTCGCTGATCTGTTGCTGCGACAGGTTGTCAAAAGTAACCGGCGTTTCGCCTTCCACCGCGCGGGTGCCGGTGACGATTATCGTCTGCCCTTCGAGAATGGTCGGCCGGAGCATGAAGCTGACGGTAATGGCATCTTCCCCGATGTGAATCGTCTTTTTTGAAACATTGAAACCGATAAACGAAGCGCTTAACGTGTAGCGGCCGGCCGGTATGGCGGCTATTCGAAATTGTCCGTTTTCATCACTGGTCGCTCCCCGGGATAATTCTTCCAGCAGTACATTGGCCCCGGCAAGAGGCGATCCATCCGATAAGTTGAAAACAAATCCGTTAATATCCACCTGTGCAAATAAAATAACGGGAAAGAACAAAACCAGTATATAGACCGATATTTTGTACATTTCAGACCTCCATAAAAACAAAAAAAACCACAAATCCGGCGAAGGAATTGTGGTTGCAAAAATGAAAGTCAGTTTTGTAGCCGTTTCCCTTCGCTGGTATGATCCAGATCAGGTTCCGAGGGTGTGATCTCAGCCCCCCTATCGGAGGACACCCCTAACAGACGCCGCAAATTTACAACAGGGTGATTAAATTGTCAATTTCGTATTTATATTGGCCGGGGAGCCGGATACGGTTAAAAAAGAAGAATTCAGAAGAACTGTAAAAAAAAATCCGGAGCGCAGGGCTCCGGATCCAAACCGGTCAGGCTTTCATATCGTCATACAGCGTCTTTTTCTGCCCGGCCGACAATACATAATCACAGGTATACAGCGGGTGGTCGAAGCCGAGAGTAATTCGGGATGTTTCGTCTGCGAATGTCGCGGCCTGTTCCTCAGACAATGTGAATTTGATATACTGCACGGAACTCAGTTTGTCCTCCGAGCCCTGGCGCGGATCAAATTCCGCCGGTACGCGGTCTCCGTTTACATCGATATAAGTATGCTGCGGCAAGTCGACAACACGAGACAGAAAATCCTCGCGCTCGATCTTATCATCTATTTC